>NZ_JANYGL010000089.1 GCF_025362435.1 Polymorphobacter sp. | reverse complement strand
ATGGGGGGCGGTCAGGCGCGGATCGACGCGCAGCACAGGAAAGGCCGGCTGACGGCGCGCGAGCGGCTCGACATCCTGCTCGATCCGGACAGCTTCGAGGAGCTCGACATGTACGTCGAGCACAATTCGACCGACTTCGGCATGGAGAAGCAGAAGATCCCCGGCGATGGCGTCGTCACCGGATCGGGCACGATCAGCGGGCGGCTGGTGATCGTCTTCAGCCAGGACTTCACCGTCTTCGGCGGCAGCCTGTCCGAACGCCACGCGCAGAAGATCTGCAAGATCATGGACATGGCGATGAAGGTCGGGGCGCCGGTGATCGGCCTCAACGACAGCGGTGGTGCGCGCATCCAGGAGGGCGTCGCCAGCCTCGGCGGCTATGCCGAGGTGTTCCAGCGCAACGTGCTCGCGAGCGGCGTCATCCCGCAGATCAGCCTGATCATGGGCCCCTGCGCCGGAGGTGCAGTCTACTCCCCCGCAATGACCGACTTCATCTTCATGGTGAAGGACTCGAGCTACATGTTCGTCACCGGGCCGGACGTGGTCAAGACGGTGACCAACGAGGTCGTGACGCAGGAGGAACTCGGCGGCGCGGTGACGCATACCACGCGCTCGGGGGTCGCCGACCTCGCGCTCGAGGACGACGTCGAGGCACTGCTGCGCACCCGGACCTTCTTCGACTATCTGCCGCTCGATAATCGCACCGGCGTGCCGTACCGCCCGTCGGCCGACGACCCCGACCGGATCGAGCCGAGCCTCGACACGCTCGTCCCCGCGTCCGCCGCACAGCCGTACGACATGCACGAGTTGATCCGGAAGGTCGCCGACGAGGGCGAGTTCTTCGAGCTCCAGCCGGCGCACGCCGCCAACATCATCATCGGCCTCGCCCGGATCGAAGGCTCGACCGTCGGCATCGTCGCCAACCAGCCGACCGTGCTGGCGGGGTGCCTCGACATCGCCGCGTCGAAGAAGGCCGGACGCTTCGTCCGCTTCTGCGACGCGTTCAACATCCCGCTGGTCACCTTCGTCGACGTCCCCGGTTTCCTTCCCGGCGTCGCGCAGGAGCATAACGGCATCATCAAGAACGGCGCCAAACTGCTGTTCGCCTATGCCGAGGCGACCGTCCCCAAGATCACCGTCATCACCCGCAAGGCCTACGGCGGGGCGTACGACGTCATGGCGTCGAAGCACCTCCGCGGCGACCTCAACTACGCGTGGCCGACTGCCGAGATCGCCGTGATGGGCGCCAAGGGCGCGGTCGAGATCATCTTCCGGGGCAAGTCGAAGGACGAGATCGCCGAACGCACCGCCGAATACGAGGCACGCTTCGCCAACCCCTTCGTCGCCGCCAGCATGGGCTTCATCGACGAGGTCATCATGCCGCATTCGACACGGCGGCGGATCGCGTTGGGGCTCCGCAAGCTGAAGACCAAGAAGCTGGTCAACCCGTGGAAGAAGCACGATAATATTCCGCTATAGCGGTGACTTGCGCGCGATCCCGTACCGTACCTTCGCGAAGGTCGGCTAAGGTCGGTCAGTAGCAGGCGGGCTTGCATCCCGGGCGATACGCGAGATGATCGCCGTCGCTGGTTTGAGGACAGTGCCATGGACACGAGAGAAGGCAAGAAGCTGCATGACACGCTGAGCTTCGTCGGCTTGCGCGCGCAGGCGACCGCGGTCGGCCTGCTGCAGCTGTCGATCGAGCTGATCAAGGTTGGCGTGCTCGACGAAGCCGCGGTGACGCGGATCAAGCGGGCGATCTTCAACGACATCGCTTTGTCGCGCCCCGCGTCGCAGGCGAAGGACGAGTATGAAGCGACGCTCCACCGTCGGCTCGACGACCTGTTCACCGCCAAGGAAGCGTCCGCCTCGCATATCGAAGACGATCGCGAGCAGGGAGCGCCTTCGTAGACCTTCCCAAGGCGTGGCGCCGATGTCGCACCGCGCTCTTATTCCGCTTTCGGGGTGCTGTTGCACTTGCCCGAAATGACTGGCCGAGCTATTATCAGGCTTGTGAAAAATTCATCCATGTGAAGTTCGCTGATGAGAGCGACGATGGACGCGTGCCGATGGGGTGGTTGCGATGGCCGAACAGAATTTTCAGGAGCCGGTCGCCAGCCGTGACCTGAAGTGTCTGATGGCATTCGGTCCAGTGCCGCACCTGGCTGATCGCTGCACGGGCGTGCCGCGATGATCGCGACGACGCACGTCGGCAGCCTGCCGCGCGGCCCCGAACTCACCCCCCTGCTCCTCGCCCGCGACGCCGGCGAGGCGTATGACGCGGTCGCGTTCGACACGCTCGTCCAGTCGGCGGTCGACGCCGCAGTCGCGGAACAGGTCGCGGCGGGCGTGACGATCGTCAGCGACGGCGAGCTCGGCAAGGTCGGCTATTCGACCTACATCATCGAGCGCCTCGAAGGCTTCGGCGGCAACAGCGCGCGCAAGCCCGCGCTCGACCTCGCACCCCTGCCCGAACTGCGGACCAAGCTCGCCGCGATCATGGGCGCGCAGGAATTCACCCGCGCAGCGTGCATCGCCCCGGTCAAGCTGCGGACGCTCGAACCGCTCGACGACGACATCCGACGTTTCCGTGCTGCGCTCGACCGCCACGGCAATGGCACGCGGGCGTTCCTCAACGCCGCGTCGCCCGGGCTGATCACGGCGTTTCAGGCAAACGAATATTACCCGACTCACGACGCCTATCTTGCCGCGTTGGTCGACGCGATGCGCCCCGAGTATGAGGCGATTGCGGCGGCGGGGTTCGAGGTCCAGCTCGATTGCCCCGACCTCGCGATGTCGCGCCACACCGGCTACCAGGACATGGACGAGCCCGAGTTCCTGCGGACGATCGCGGCGAATGTCGACGCGCTCAACGCCGCCACCGCGAACATCGCCCCCGACAAAATGCGGATGCACATCTGCTGGGGCAATTACGAAGGGCCGCACACCCACGACATTCCGCTCGAGCGGATCATCGATATCATCCTCCGCGCCCGCCCGGCGACGATCCTGTTCGAAGGCGCCAACCCGCGCCACGAGCATGAGTGGACGATCTGGCGCGACGCCAAGCTGCCCGACGACAAGATTCTCGCGCCGGGGCTGATCGACACCTGCTCGAACTATGTCGAGCACCCCGAGCTGATCGCGCAGCGCCTCGAGCGCTTCATCGCCATCGTCGGCCCCGACCGCGTCGTCGCCAGCACCGACTGCGGCTTCGGCACCTTCGCCGGCTACGGCAAGATCGACCCGGCGGTGACATGGATGAAGCTCCGCGCGCTTCGCGAGGGCGCCGACATCGCGGCGGCGCGGCTGCGATGACCGCGTGAAGATCATCTCGTCGGGCGCCACGGCGCGCCCGATCAAGTTTGCCGGACAACAGTAACAATTTCGACCGGGCGCAGACCCGGCACCACAGGGTAACGAAAATGCGAAAGATCATACTCACTGCAGCGTTGCTCGCCTCGACCGCCAGCTATGCCCAGACCGCTCCGGCTCCGGCGGCAGCGACCCCCAGCTCCGGGGTCCCGGCGGCGGCCGCCGAGACCGAGACCGTCGACGGCGACATCGTCGTTACCGCGCAGAAGCGCCGCCAGTCGCTGCAGGACGTCAGCGCCGCGGTCAGCGCGCTCGGCGCCGACCGGCTCCAGTCGGCGCAGGTCAACAGCCTGCAGGATCTCCAGACGATCGTCCCGGCGGTCAATTTCGGCAGCGACTTCAACCAGGCGAAGATCTTCATCCGCGGCGTCGGGGCGAACACTTCGACGACCGGCAGCGCCACCGGCGTCGCCCTCCACGTCGACGGCGCCTATGTCGCGCGCGCCGAAGCGCAGCTGACCTCGCTGTTCGATCTCGAGCGCGTCGAGGTGCTGCGCGGGCCGCAGGGCGCATTGTACGGCCGCAACGCCGTCGGCGGATCGATCAACCTGATCACCGCCAAGCCGACCGACGACTTCCGCGGCTACGCCCGACTGACCTACGGCAACTACAACCAGATCGATTCCGAGTTGGCGATCGGCGGCCCGATCGTCCCCGGGATCGATTTCCGCATTGCCGCCAAGACCGAGAACCACGACGGCTTCGGCCACAACCCGGTCAACGGCAGCGACATCGACAACCTCAACCGCCGCATGGTCCGCGGCCAGCTGCTGTTCGATCTCGCGCCGAAGACGACGCTGCTGCTCAGCGGCGAGTATTTCCGCCAGAACGACGCGTCGGGCGCGATCCACTACCTCCGCGCATCGTTCCCCGGCGTCGCCCGCCTCGCCCCGCTCGGCGGCGGCGGCTATGCGACCGCGCCGCGCGACCTTGCCACCGAATCCAACCCGGGGACCAACACCCAGACCTACGCCTTCACCGGCACCTTCCACACCGAGCTGACCGACACGCTCGGCATCACCGACATCGCCAACTACCGCAATTTCCAGTCGGCGCTGTTCCAGGACCTCGACCTGTCGGCGGTGATCGACAGCCTTGCCAGCAACGGCCAAGCGACGACGGTGCAGGAGCGGCGGATCGATTCGAAGCAGGTCAGCAACGAGTTCCAGCTCAACTACAACTCCGACCTGATGAACGGAGTCCTCGGTCTGTATTATTTCAACGAGCGGCAGCGCCCGCGCGACACCGTTGGCCTCGCCGACCGCAACGGCCAGGCGTCGAACATCGGCGTGTTGAACGCGGCAGGCGTCAACCTCGCCACCGCCTATGACCTGTGCGGCTATTCGCCGAACACGGTGTCGGGCGGCGGGACGATCATCGCCCCGAAGCGCGTCTGCACCCATTCGAACCTCGGCGACCAGACCTTCGCGGTGTTCGGCCAGACCGAGATCAAGCTCGGCGCGCTCGTCGATGCGCTCCAGGGCGTGTCGGTCAAGCTCGGCGGGCGCTGGTCGAGCGAGCATGTCACGTCGGAAAACCCGGCGATCGTCATCACCCGCAACGGCCTCGGCCCGGTCATCCAGTACACCGCCGCGGGCACGTATCGCGCCCGGACCTTCCGCGACTTCACCCCGACCGCCGGGATCGAGTGGCAGCCCAACCGCAACGTCCTGCTGTATTATACCTATTCGGAAGGCTTCAAGGCGGGCTCGCCCGAGAACGCCGCGGGCAGCTCGACGATCGTCGACCCCGAGAAAATCAAGAACCACGAAGCCGGCATCAAGACGACGGTTGCGCGCTGGCTGACGGTCAACCTTGCCGGCTACAGCTATGTCCTCAACGGCCTCCAGCTCAACAAGACGATCGCCGGCGGCCCGACCGGCTACCAGACGATCTTCCAGAACGCCGCCAAGACCCGCGCCAAGGGTTTCGAGCTCGAGGCCAATGCCCGGCCGGTGCAGGGGCTGACGCTGTCGACCGCGGTGTCGTACACCGACTCGCACTTTGTCGATTATCTGACGCTCGACCCGCTCAACCCGCGCAACGTCGCCGGCGGAACCCCGTACAACGCCGTCACCAACCCCGATCCGACGGCGTTCGGCGCCCCCGGCGGCGGCAATATCCAGCTTGCCGGCAACCCGACCCGCAACAGCCCGCGCTGGTCGGCCAACGCCCATGCCGCCTACGAGATCGGCACCCCGAGCCTCAACGGCACGGTCACGCCGTCGCTCGACGTCTCGTACAAGGGCAAGACCTACTTCAGCGAGTTCAAGCGCGATATCGAGAGCAGCAACGCCTACACTCAGTTCGACGCGTCGCTGACCTATGCCCGCGACGGCGACAAGATCACGGTGCAGGCATGGGTCAAGAACCTGAGCGACGTCTTCCGTCCGGCCAGCACCTTCGCGCTGGCAACGGGACGGCTGATCGGGGCGATCTATCTGCCGCCGCGGACCTTCGGCGGGACGATCGGCTACAAGTTCTAGGAAGGCCACGCATGAGCGATTCTCCGCGACCCGGCCCGGGCTACGATGCCGCCGACCTGGCGGACATCCCGGGGACGACGATCTTCACCACGGCCAGTTCGCGGCGGGCGTACCAGCTCCACCGCTTCTGCATGTCGCTGATGAAGGCGGAGAATCGCGCCGCATTCAAGGCCGACGAGGGCGCGTATCTCGACCGCTTCGCGATGACCCCCGAGCAGCGCCAGGGCGTCGTCGACCGCGACTTCAACCGGCTGATCGGGCTTGGCGGTAACATCTACTTCCTCGTCAAGATCTCCAACACTGACGGCTGGAGCGTCCAGCGCGCGGTCGGCACGATGGCCGGGATGAGCGGCGACGACTATGCCGCGATGATGGTCGCCGGCGGCCGCTCGCCGGTCGGCAACCGCTCGATCAAGGGAGCGCACTGACATGGCGCGGATCACCGCCGGCGTCGGCACCAGCCACGTCCCCGCGATCGGCGCGGCGATCGACCTCGGCAAGTCGGCCGAACCGTATTGGGCACCGGTTTTCGCCGGTTACGACTGGAGTCGCGCGTGGGAGCATGAGGCCAAGCCCGACGTCGTCATCCTCGTGTTCAACGACCATGCGACGAGCCTGATGCTTGAGGTCGTGCCGACCTTCGACATCGGTTGCGCCGACAGCTACACCCCCGCCGACGAGGGCTGGGGCGCACGCCCGGTGCCGGTGGTCGAGGGCCATGCCGAATTCGCCGCGCACATCGCGGAATCGCTGATCATCGACGAGTTCGACATGACCATCCTCAACGAGATGGAGGTCGACCACGGCATGACCGTGCCGTTGTCGCTGCTGTTCGGCAGCGTCGAGCGCTGGCCGGTCCGCGTCGTGCCCGTGATGGTCAACGTCACCCAGTTCCCGCCGCCGTCGGGCGACCGCTGCTACCGGCTCGGCGAGGCGATCGCCCGCGCGGTGGCATCGTTCCCGGAGGACCTCAACGTCCAGATCTGGGGCACCGGCGGGATGAGCCACCAGCTCCAGGGTCCCCGCGCCGGACTGATCAACCGCGAGTTCGACACCGCCTTCCTCGACCGCCTGGCGGACGACCCGGCGGCGCTGCGCAAGATCACGCACTACGAATATCTGCGCGAGGCGGGGTCGGAGGGGATCGAGCTGATCATGTGGCTGATCATGCGCGGCGCCTTGGGCCACGACCCGGTCGTCCGCCACCGCTTCTACCATGTCCCGGCGTCGAATACCGCGGTCGGGCATATCGTGCTGGAGGCGGCGTGATCGACGCCGCCGAGCGCCGCGCGATCGAGGCCGACTGCGCAAGGCTGATCGCGCGCTACGCCAATCTTGTCGATCGCGGTGACTGGGAGGGCGCGGCGGCGCTCTATGCCGACGACGGTGTCCTGATCCGCCCGACCGCCCCGGGCGATCCGATCATCGGACACGAAGCGATCTTCGCGGCGTTCCTCGCCCGCCCCGGCCGCGTCACGCGCCACTTCTGCGCCAATGTCGTCGTCGACGTCGACAGCCCGACCGCCGCGCGCGGCGAGAGCGCGATGCTTCTCTACACCGGCCCCGGCGCGCCGCTAGTCGGCTCGTTCCACGATCGCTTCGTCCTGACGCCCGACGGCTGGCGCTTCGCCGAGCGGCGCGGCTCGATCGTCTTCGGCGCGTGACCCCGCCGGAGCGGACGGGCGAGGCGTAGCAGATGGCCGACACCTCCCTGTCGACGCTGGTCAAGTCGGCTACGCGAACGCTCGATATCATCGAATATGTCGTTTCGCGCGGGCGGCCGCTGGTTGCGCAGGAGATTTCGGAGGCGCTCGGTATCCCGGTGAGCAGCCTGTCGTACCTCCTCGGTACGCTGGTCGAGCGCGAGTATCTGGTCAGGACCGGGCGGCGCTACGCCAGCGGGCCGGGGCTGGCGCGGCTGCAGACGCATGCCCCGGTGTTCTCGCTCGCCGACCGTGTTGCGCCGCTGGTGCGGACGTTGCGTATCCAGCTCAACGAAACCGCATCGTTCTTCGTCCGCCGCGATTGGGAGGTCGAGGCACTCGCGACCGAAACGAGCGAGCATGCCCTGCGCTATGCCGTCACGACCGGGTCGCGCGCGGCGCTCCACGGCTTCTCGGCGGGCAAGGCGCTGCTCGCAGCCCTGCCCGACGCCGAGCTCGACCGTTATTTCGCCGAGACCGAGCGCGTCGCCTTCACCGCGACGACGATCGTCGCGGCGGCAGCGCTCCGGGCCGAGATCGACGACATCCGCCGCAGCGGCATCGCCCACACCCGCGAGGAGCATACCCCCGGCATCCACGGCATGGGCCGGGTCGCGCGGATCGACGACGAGGTCGTCGGCGCCTTCAGCGTCGCGATTCCAGCGGTCCGCTTCGACGCCGCAGTCGAACGGCGAGCGGCCGACCTGTTGATCCGCACCGCCGACCTGCTCGGCTCGAGCTGAGCGGCGCGCGTCCGGCTCGGACGCGCGCCTTAACCTCAGCGATTAAGCCGGCTGGCGGGTACGCCAGCTGTCGGCATAGCTGTCGCGGGCAACTTCCGAGTAGGGCACCGGGCTAACGATCGCCTTGATCTCGGTCTGGACGTGGCGCTCGACCGTCGGCTTGCGCGTGCCGCCGTCGGGCTCCCCCCACAACAGGGTGACGACCGTCCCCGGCACCGCATGCTCCTCGTCGAGCATTGCCAGCGTCAGCATCTTGCCCTCGTTGGCGCTGTAGCCGACCCACGTCGACACGCCGACGATCTTCCCATCGACGAGCACCGAGTCGTACGGGTGCATCGAATAGACCGCCGAGGGAAATTCGATGTACTTGGCGCGGTCGCCCTTCTGCAGCGACGAGCTCATCACGCGGACGACGTCGGCGGAGTCGAGCGCAAGCGTGACCTTCTTGCGGTGCGGCTGGTTGGCCATCTTCTCGAGCGCCTCGCGGCCGATGAAGTCATGGTCGAACTTGACGAACGGGCCGTAGCCGAGATCCCACGGGGTCAAATAATAGCCCTCGACCGAGTCGGGAACGAAGCTGCCGCCGATCGACGCCTTCGCTTCGTACGAGTTGGCGGTCAGCCACTCGCGGTACGGCTTGAGCGCCTCGCCGGTATAGACGGCGGGGAGCGGCGACGGGATCCAGCCCGACTCGAGCGTGTTCGACGAATAGGTGCGCCCGCCGACCAGCGTCAGGCCGAAGTCCTTGCCCGCATCGATCAGCGCCTGGCGGACGACGTCGTGATCGGCGAACGGCCCGAACAGCTCGTAACCCGGCTGCCCGGCCATGCCGTGCCGCAGCGCGCGAACCGTCTTCCCGGCGATCGTCATCGTCGTCATGTGGAAGAACTTGAGGTCGGGCGGGGTCTGCCCGAGCGCCTTCTCGAGCGTCTTCATCGCGTTCGGCCCCTGGAGCTGGAAGCGGAACGACTTGCGGTTCTGCGGATCGGGACGCGCCGCGGTGCGCTCGTCGCGAACGGCGGTGCAGTTCCACTTGCCCGACTGGGCGTGGAATTCGACCCACTCGATCGCCGGCGCGCGACCGACGAGGTTGAAGCGGTTCTCCTCGAGGTAGAAAAGGATGACGTCGCCGATGACATAGCCGTCGGGGGTGACCGGCACGAACTGCTTGGCGCGGTCGGGGATGAAGCCCTTGAAGCTGTTGATGCCGAGGTGGTTGAGCATGGCGAAGGCGTCGGGACCCGATACCTCAAGGTCGACCATGTGGAACGACTGGTTGAACAGGACGCAGGTGTCGACCCACGCGATCTGCTCGCTGCGCCAGTTCGAATATTCGGCGGGAACGCCGGGATAGGCGTTGGGACCGGTCTGCTGGTTGCGCAGCAGTTCGACAATGTCGCCGCCCGCGCTCAACACGCCTTCGAGGGTATTCTCGGTCATCTGTTCGCTCCTGTTTGGGATGGTCAGTTGGGGTTGGTCAGTGGGAAATCGGTTGCGACAGCCATGCGGCGATCGCGTCGTTCAGTGGTCCAGGGGCCTCGACCGGCAGCATATGCCCCGCCCCCGCGACGATTGTCAGCCGTGAATGCGGGATCGCGGCGTGGATCGCCTCGTGCTGCGCGGGCGGGCTCCAGACGTCTTCGCTGCCCCCCGCGATCATTACCGGGCAGCGGATCGTCGGCAGCAGGCCTTCGAGCGCGGGGCGGGTCAGCAGAGCCTCGACCTGCGCGGCGAAGACCTCGACGCCATTGTCGCGGCACATGGTGGCAAGCGGCTCGTACACCGCCGGGTCGGCGCGATTAGCGGGTGCAAGCATCGGCGGGAGCCATGCGTCGACTAGCGCCGCCGCACCGCCCGCCCGGCCGATCTCGACGAGGCGATGGCGCTTGTCGGCCTCGCCCGGCTGGACCGGATGCGTGCCCGTGCTGAGCAAAGCGAGCCGCTCGACGCGGTCGGGCGCAAGGCGGACGATCTCGAGTGCGACCCGCGCGCCCATCGAATGCCCGAGCAGCGAATAGCGTCCGGGGACGGTGTCGAGAACATGGCGCGCCATGGCGGTCAGGCTCGTCCGCGCGCCCAGTCCGTCGACCGCAACCGCGCCGGCAAACCGCTCCAACTGCGCCGCGAAGATCCGCGCGTCGCATATCAGGCCGGGTAGCAGCAGCAATTCGGACGACGCCGCGTTCATGATTCCCCATTCGCGGTTATGAAACATTCTGGTATACGAAGAAAGCCGCATGCGCTAGGGGCCATCTGGCTTGGCGTGACGGGAATTGAAGGGGAGGATCAGCGACGATGGATGCCAGCAGCGCCTTACATCCGGCATGGGCCCAGCCGGCGCCGGCAGTCATGACCGACGGCTATTCGCTCGAGATGACGGCGAAGGACGTCGACGCCCTCGGGGTCGCGGCCCCGGCGATCGTCCCCGACACGCCGATCGCGATCACTTTCCTCCCCGGCGAAACGATGGACGCGCGCATCGCCGCCGCGATCCGCGTCCGCGCGCTCGGCTTCGAGCCGATGCCGCACCTGTCGGCGCGCCGCATCACCTCGCACGACGAACTCGCCGCGATCGTCGAGCGCTCGACCGCCGAGGCCGGCGTCCGCCGCGTCTTCCTCGTCGCGGGTGATCCCCCTGTCCCGGTCGGGCCGTTCGCCGACACGATGTCGCTGCTCCGCACCGGGTTGTTCGAACGTCATGGCATCAAGGCGGTCGGCATCGCCGGGCACCCCGACGGCCACCCGGCGATGCAGTCGCCCGAACTGTGGGCGGCACTCGCCGAGAAGAACCGCGAGGTCACCGACCGCGGCATGGCACCGCTCGTCGTCACGCAGTTCGGCTTCGACGCCGACCCGTTGCTGGCATGGCTCGGCGAGTTGCGCGCGCGTGGCATTACCGCGCCGGTGCGGATCGGCGTCCCCGGTCCCGCGGTGATCAAGACGCTCCTCCGCTTCGCCGCCCATTGCGGTGTCGGCGCGACCGCCAGCGTGATGTCGAAGTACGGCGTGTCGCTGACCAAACTGCTCGGCACCGCCGGCCCCGACCGGCTCGTCGATGCGCTCGGCAAGGGCATCACCCCCGGGCATGGTGCGGTGCGGTTGCACTTCTACCCGTTTGGTGGTCTGCAGCGCACGGCCGAGTGGATCGGGGACTATGCCGCTCGACATACTTCGCGAAGCAAGGGGGACTAACCGGCGTGACCGACATCTGCACGCTATCGCTATCGTGTCCCGACCGTCCCGGGCTGGTCGCGACGGTCGCCATGTTCCTGGCCAAGAATGGCGGCAACATCGTCGACGCCCAGCAGTTCGACGACCGCCAGACCGGCTCGTTCTTCATGCGGGTGGTGTTCGAGCTGATCGACCCGACGGTGACGGTCGAGCGTCTGCGGAACGATTTCGCCGTGATCGGCGCGGAGCACGCAATGACGTGGAAGCTGCGCCCGTCGACCGAGCGCCAGCGCGTCCTCCTCCTCGTGTCGAAGTTCGACCATTGCCTCGGCGACATTCTGTATCGCCGCCGGATCGGCGAGCTGTCGATGGACGTCGTCGGCATCATCTCGAACCATCCGCGCGATGCGCTGCAGATCTCGATGATCGGCGATATTCCGTATCACTACCTGCCGGTGACGCGCGAGACCAAGCCGGCGCAGGAGGCGCAGATCAAGCGCATCGTCGAGGAAACCGGCGCGGAGCTCATCGTCCTCGCACGCTACATGCAGATCCTGTCGGACGACCTGACGACCTTCCTCGCCGGGCGATGCATCAACATCCACCACAGCTTCCTGCCCGGCTTCAAGGGCGCCAAGCCGTACCACCAGGCGCACGCGCGCGGGGTCAAGATGATCGGCGCGACCGCGCACTACGTCACCGCCGACCTCGACGAAGGCCCGATCATCGCGCAGGACGTCGAGCCGATCAGCCACGCCGACACCCCCGAGGACCTCGTCCGCAAGGGCCGCGACATCGAACGCCGCGTCCTGTCGACCGCGGTCGCCTATCACCTCGACGACCGCATCCTGCTCAACGGCACGCGGACGGTCGTCTTCCGGAACTGACCGGATGGTCGCCATCATCGATGGCCGCGCGCTGGCGCGGTCGCTGTCGGACGATACTGCGCGCGCCGTCGCGGCGTTCCGCGATCGCCACGCCGTCGTCCCCTGCCTCGCCGTGGTACTGGTCGGCGAAGATGCCGCGAGCACGGTCTATGTCGCGCGCAAGGTCGCCGAGACCGCGCGCGTCGGCATGATCTCGGTCGAGCATCGCCTCGATGCGGGCACGAGCCAGCCCGACCTGCTCGCGCTGATCGCCGCGCTCAACGCCGATCCGCAGGTCCACGGAATCCTCGTCCAGCTGCCACTGCCGCCGCAGATCGACCCCGGCCGGGTGCTCGACGCGATCGATCCGGCGAAGGACGTCGACGGCTTCCATCCGGTCAACGTCGGGCGCCTGTCGACCGGGACCGGGGGACTGGTGCCGTGCACGCCGCTCGGCTGCCTCGAACTGCTCGACACCGTCATCGCCGACTATCGCGGGCTCGACGCGGTGGTGATCGGCAAGTCGAACATCGTCGGCAAGCCGGTAGCGATGATGCTGCTCGAACGCGAATGCACCGTGACGGTGACGCATATCGCAACGCGCGGCCTCGCCGACATTGTCCGCTCCGCCGACATCGTCGTCGCCGCCGCGGGCAGCCCGCGCCTCGTCCGCGGCGCATGGATCAAGCCCGGCGCAGTCGTCATCGACGTCGGCATCACCCGCGTCGTCGATGCCGATGGCCGGGCGCGGCTGGTCGGCGACGTCGCCTTCGACGAGATCGGCCACGCCCGCGCCGCGACCCCGGTGCCGGGCGGCGTCGGGCCGATGACGATCGCCTGCCTGCTCGCCAATACCGTTCGCGCCGCGCATCTGTCGCTCGCGGCCCCGCATGGTTGAGCGCGTCGAATATACTCGGATCGCGGTGCGCGACCTCGTCGTCGATGCCGATATCGGGATCTATCATCACGAAATCGGCCGCCGCCAGCCGCTGGTCATCTCGGTCCGCCTCGAGGTCGAGCGCGTCGACGCCGACCGGATCGAGGCGACCGTCGACTATCAGGCGGTCGTCGCCGCCGCCGAAGGCCTCGCGGCGACGCGGATCGCGCTGATCGAGACCTTTGCCTACCGGCTCGCGGTTTGTTGTCTGCGGCTGCCCGGGGTATCTGGTGTCGACGTCACCGTCGACAAGCCCGGCGCGCTCGCGTCGGGGACCGCGTCGGTTTCGACGAGGCTCGTGCGCGATAGTGGTCAAGCAAGCCGGCCGCGGGCGGCAGCGTAATCGATCGGGGAGCTCGTATGGCAGGACCTTCAACAGTGGCGGGCGGCAATCCGGTGACGCTGGCGCTGGCGAAGGCGCCGATGAGCCGCGTGCAGATCGCTGCGGTGGCGCTGTCGGTTGCGCTCAATGCGCTCGACGGCTTCGACGTGCTGTCGATCACCTTCGCCGCCCCGGGGATCACCAAGGCGTGGGGCATCGGCCCGGCGCAGCTCGGGATCGCGCTGTCGTCGGGCCTCGTCGGCATGTCGATCGGGTCGCTGGCGCTCGCCCCCCTCGGCGACCGGCACGGCCGGCGTCCGTTGATCCTCGCCAGCCTCGTCTTCATGGCGGTCGGCATGCTCCTGACGGCAACATCGACCGGCATCGTCACGCTCTGCCTGTGGCGGGTCCTCACCGGGGTCGGGATCGGCGGAATGGTCGCGACGATCAACGCCGTCGCATCGGAATTCGCCAACGAGCGGCGGCGCGACCTGTCGGTAGCGGTGATGACGATCGGGCTGCCGCTCGGCGGGCTGATCGGCGGGTTCGCCGTTGCCGAGCTTGTCGTCACACACGGCTGGCAGTCGATTTTCGTCGCCGGCGGACTCGTCACCGCGGTCTTCATCCCGATCGTCTGGTTCGGCCTGCCCGAGTCGCTCGAATTCCTCGCCCGGCAGGGCACGCCCGCGGCGCGCCAGCAGATCGACCGAATCCTCGCCCGCATGGGCCATCCGCCGCTCGCCGCAGGCGTCGTTCTCACCGCCGCGCCGGTGTCGCGCGGCAGCTTCGTCGAGCTGTTCGGCCCGCGCTTCCGCGTCGTCACGCTGCTCATCGTCGCCGCGTATTTCCTCCACATCACGACCTTCTATTTCTTCTCCGGCTGGCTGCCGAAGCTGTTGACCGATATCGGCTACACCGCCCCCGACGCGATCCGCACGTCGGCATTGATGAGCCTCGGCGGCGTCCTCGGCGGCTCGGCCTTCGGCTGGGCGGCACCGCGCTTCGGCCTGACCCGCCTCGTCGTTTTCGCGATGGTCGGGACGGCGGTGACCTTCGTCGTCTTCGGCCACGTCTCGGGCCTGGCCGCGCTCCAGGGCATGGCGTTTCTCGCCGGGATTTTCGTCTACAGCGGCATCGTCGGCCTCTATGCGCTGATCGCCCGGACGTTTCCCGCCGAGCTGCGCGTGACCGGTACCGGCCTCGCGATCGGTATCGGCCGCGCTGGCGCAGTCCTCGGGCCTGTGATCGGCGGCTTCCTGATCGCGGCGGGGACGAGCATCGCGCTGTCGATCGCGATCGTCGGTTCGGGCGCACTGGTCGCGGCGGGGCTGCTGCTCGCCCTTCGCCGTGTGCAGGGGGCCGCCGTAGCCTAGGGGATTGACCCCCGCCACTTGACGGCGCCGTCAACGCTAGGTTGAACGACGGCTGTCAGGGAGCAACCATGTTCACAAAAATCCTCATCGCCAATCGCGGCGAGATCGCCTGCCGGGTGATCCGGTCGTGCCGCAAGATGGGGATCGCGACGGTCGCGGTCTATTCCGACGCCGACGCCGGGGCGCTCCATGTCGAGATGGCCGACGAGGCGGTGCGACTTGGACCGCCGCCCGCCGCCGAAAGCTACCTGCTCGGCGACGCGATCATCGCCGCGTGCCTCGCCACCGGCGCGCAGGCGGTCCATCCGGGCTACGGCTTCCTGTCCGAACGCGCGAGCTTCCGCGAAGCCTGCGACAAGGCCGGCGTCGTGTTCATCGGCCCGCCCGCGACGGCGATCGCGGCGATGGGCGACAAGATCGAATCGAAAAAGCTCGCCAAGATCGCGGGCGTCTCGGTCGTCCCCGGCTTCGTCGGTGAGATCGACGACACCGACCACGCCGTCCGCATCGCCGGCGAGATCGGCTATCCGGTAATGATGAAGGCGAGCGCCGGTGGCGGCGGCAAGGGGATGCGGCTGGCGTGGAGCGAGACCGACGTCCGCGACGGTTTCGAGGCGACCAAGCGCGAGGGTTTGGCGAGCTTCGGCGACGACCGCGTCTTCATCGAGAAGTTCATCGAGCAGCCGCGCCACATCGAGATTCAGCTGCTCGGCGACGCCCACGGCAACATCGTCTATCTGAACGAGCGCGACTGCTCGATCCAGCGCCGCCACCAGAAGGTCGTCGAGGAGGCCCCCTCCCCCTTCGTCACCCCCGAGATGCGCAAGGCGATGGGCGAGCAGGCGGTCGCGCTAGCGAAGGGCGTCGGCTACACCAGCGCCGGGACGGTCGAGTTCATCGCCGGGGCCGACCGCAGCTTCTACTTCCTCGAAATGAACACCCGCCTCCAGGTCGAGCATCCGGTGACCGAGGCGATCACCGGCGTCGATCTCGTCGAGGCGATGATCCGCGTCGCCGCGGGCGAACCGCTCGGCTTCACGCAAGGAGACGTCCGCCTCGACGGCTGGGCGATCGAGACGCGGATCTATGCCGAGGACCCGTATCGCGGCTTCCTGCCGTCGATCGGGCGGCTGGCGACCTATGTCCCGCCGTCACCGCCCGCGCGCGTCGACACCGGCGTCGTCGAGGGCAGCGAGATCAGCCGCTTCTACGACCCGATGATCGCCAAGCTGATCACCCATGCTCCCACCCGCGCCGGGGCGATTGCGGCGCAGGCAAAGGCGCTCGACCAGTATCTGATCCGCGGGATCGGCCACAACATCGACTTCCTCGGGGCGGTAATGGCGCACCCGCGCTTCCAGGCGGGCGAGGCGGTGACGACGGCATTCATCGCCGAGGAATATCCCGACGGCTTCCACGGCAGCCCGGTGAGCGAGGCGGGAACGACGACGATGATCGCCGCCGCGGCGGTGATGAACGCGGTCCTGACCGAGCGCGCGCAGTTGATCGACGGCCAGTTGAGCGGCAACGGCGCGGTGTTCGGCGAGGACTGGGTCGTCGAACTCGACGGCGAGCACGTGCCGGTCGGTGTGCTCGCGACCGGCGATGCCTATGAGCTGTTGATCGGGACCGGCGACACCGCGCGCGAGGTCCGCGTCACGACGGACTGGCGCGTCGGCGAGCCGCTGTTCGTCGCGCGGATCCAGGACAGCGACGGCTCGACCGCGAGCGTCGAGGTATCGGTCGCGGTCGACGGCCGTCCGGTCGGCTTCCGCCTGACCACCGGCGGCCGCGCCGCCAACGTCCGCGTCCTCACTCCGCGCGCCGCCGAACTTGCCGGCCACATGCTCGTCAAGGTCCCGCCCGACCTGTCGCGCTTCGTCCTGTCGCCGATGCCGGGGCTGCTCGTGTCACTGGCGGTGGCACCCGGCGACCGCGTCGAGGCGGGGCAAGCGGTCGCGACGATCGAGGCGATGAAGATGGAGAACATCCTTCGCGCGGAGAAGAGTGCGGTGGTCAAGGAAGTCCGGGCGAAGGTCGGGGAGAGCCTCGCGGTCGACGCGGTGATCGTCGAGTTCGAGGTCTAGCTAAATCCTCCCTCGCCCTTGCGGGGGAGGAGTTAGAGCAGCGCGCCCTCGTGGCGCAGTGCCCCCTCGTGCCGCAGCAGCCATTCCTTGCGCGCCACACCCCCCGCATACCCCGTCAACGTCCCGTTCGCGCCGATCACGCGATGGCACGGCACGACGATGCCGATCGGGTTCGCGCCGTTCGCCAGCCCGACCGCACGCGCCGCTCCCGGATTGCCCAGCGCCGCCGCAAGCGCGCCGTAGCCGGTCGTCGTCCCCGCCGGAATCGCGCGCAGCGCTGCCCAGACCGACCGCTGGAACTCGCTTCCCCCGGTCGCCACCGGCAGCGCGTCGAGCGCGGTCGCGTCCCCGGCGAAGTATGCATCGAGCGCGGTGGTGACAGCGGTGGGGGCGTCGCCTTCGGCCAAAACGACCGTGCCGTAGTGGCGCGCGAGGAGCCTCAGCATCCGCGCCTCATAGTCGGCAAAGTCGAGCGCACGCAGCGTGTCGCCATCGGTGACGATCAGTATCTCGCCGACCGGCGAGGCGTAGCGCGACAGGATCAGGTTCATCGTCGTTCCTTTGCGGAGGTGGGCGCGGCGCGCGGCGGGGGTTTCGCCGTGGACGGCACGGTAGAGTTCGTTGAAGCGGCGGACGCTGCCGAAGCCCGCCGCGAGCGCGACTTGCGCCAGCGGCAGCGTGCCCGCGATCAGCTCGTTCGCGGCGGCGAGGCGCTTCGCCTGCGCGACCGCGACCGGCGGCGCGCCGAGGTGCTTGCCGAACAACCGCCGCACCTGCCGCTCGCCGAGCCCGAGCCGGTCGCCGAGGATGTCCACTTTGGTCTCGTCGAGCCCGCCCGCGTCGATCAGCGCGAGCGCGCGGCGAACGCTCGCCGCGCTGCCATCCCACGCCGCGCTGCCGGGCGCAGCGTCAGGGCGGCAGCGCTTGCACGCGCGATAGCCCGCGGCGACGGCAGCGGCGGCGCTCGCAACGAAGCCGACGTTCTTCAGCAACGGGGTGCGCGCCGGGCAGACCGGGCGGCAGAAGATGCCGGTCGTCCTGACGCAGGTGAAAAAGCGCCCGTCGGCGGCGGCATCGCGCGCGACGATCGCGGCGTAGCAGGCAGCGCCGTCGAGGGCCGGGTCGGATAGGATCGTCGCCATCCGCCTTGTATAGGCTTGCTCCGCGCCGCCGTCTGGCGGTTTTCGGACGTCGCCAGCGCGACGGGACGTGCGGGCTGGTCCGGCGACCGATCGTGCGGCAAAGACCGCGCGCGCTCACGAATCCGGGACGCCATCAATTAGCTCAAGGGATGTCACATTGTCGCGGCGTAAGGCGTTCGTGAAATCGCGAACAAGAATCTATTGGGTTGCGATGTCGACGCTGGCTGGGCTGGGGACGCACCCTGCATCGGGCCAGCAAGCCCCCGCGGCGGCAGCTGCAGCGGCGGCAGCGGACGCTGCCGTTCCCGAGGACCCCGATATCGTCGTCACGGGGACGCGCAACCAGCCGGGCGCGGTGCTCGGTGACATCAAGCCCGAGCTCCAGCTCGGCCCGGCAGACATCCGCAGCTACGGCGTGTCGTCGATTTCCGACCTGCTCGATGAACTATCGCCGCAGACGCGGTCGGATCGCGGCTCCGGCGGCGCGCCGCTGGTCCTGCTCAACGGGCGGCGCATCTCGGGCTTCAGCGAGATCAGAGACATTCCGACCGAGGCGATCGCGCGGGTCGACATCCTGCCCGAGGAAGTCGCGCTCAAATACGGCTATGCGGCCGACCAGCGGGTGGTCAACGTCGTGCTGCGCCAGCGTTTTCGCTCCAAGACGATCGAGGCCGGCGGCGGCGCGGCGACCGAGGGCGGGGCGGCGAACGAGCGCGCGACGGGGGACTACCTTCGCATCCAGAAGAACGGGCGCCTCAACGTCGACCTCAAGTACAACCACAGCGACGCGCTGACCGAGGCCGATCGCGGCATCATCGACGCGCCGAACGGCCCCGTCGCGGCGTCGCCACCGGTGCCCGACCTGACGCGCTACCGCACGCTGACGCAGGGGTCAGACACCGGCTCGCTCAACGCAGTGTACAATCACGTCTTCGCCGGGGGCATCTCGGCGACGGCAAATTTCCGCGCCGAGCTCGACGACAACAAGGGCGAGAACGGGCTGGCGAGCGTCCTGCTGACGGTGCCGCCATCCAGCATCTTCGCTCCCACCGACGGCTCGCAGGTCCTGCGCTACGCCACCGGCCTCGGCGCGCTGGCGGGCGAGACCAAGACCTCGCAGCTTCACCTCGGCGGAACGCTCAACGGCGACGGCTCGAGCTGGCACTGGTCGGTCGTCGGCAATCTCGACCGCAGCGACACGCGGACGAGCACCCTCCGCGGCGCCGACAGCAGCGCCTTCCAGGCCGCGGTCACCGCTGGCGGCGACCCGCTCGCACCGTTCGGCGGGCTCGTCATCCTGCGCGGCGCCGACACCGCACGCAGCCTTTCGACGAGCGGCAACGTCGACGCGCTCGCCTCGGGGCCGCTGATCGACCTGCCGGCGGGGACGGCGAACGTCTCGGTCAAGATCTTCGGCAGCGCGAGCGGCTTCGACAGCACGTCGGATCGCTCGTCGCGCGTAACGTCGACGCACTTCAAGCGCGACATCGGCAGCGGGCAGGTCAATTTCGACGTGCCGGTCACCAGCCGCAAGCAGGACTTCGGCGGCTTCATCGGCGACCTGACGCTCAACGGCAATTTTGCCGCGCAATATCTGTCCGACTTCGGCACGTTGACGACGCTCGGCTTCGGCCTCAACTGGGTGCCGATCGACCCGCTGACGGTGATCGCCAGTCACACCACCAGCCACGCCGCACCGTCGGCGCAGCAGCTCCAGGGGCCGGTCGTCAGCACGCCCAACGTCGCGATCTTCGACCCCGCCACCGGCACGACCGCGTTCGTCACCCAGATCAGCGGCGGCACGTCGACGCTGCGGGCAAGCCAGCGGCAGGTGACCAAGCTCGAGTTGAACCTCAAGCCGCTCAAGAAGCCTGACCTGACGCTGACCGCGAACTACGTCCGGACGCGGGTCGACAACGCGATCGCCGGCTTCCCGTCGACCAGCGCGGCGATCGAGGCGGCGTTCCCCGACCGCTTCGTCCGCGATGCCGGCGGCGACCTCGTCCAGCTCGATACCCGCCCGATCAACTTCGCCAGCGAGGCGAGCGATACGATGCGTCTCGGTCTCAACCTATCGGTCCCGCTCAAGTCAAAGCAGGTCAACCCGTTCGCCGGAGTGCGCCGCGATGGGCCGCCGGGCGCCGGCGGGCGCGGACCGGGAGGTGGTGGCGGACGCGGCCCCGGCGGCGGCTCTGGCGGACGCGGACCCGGGGGTGGCGGCTTCGGCGGTGCAAACGGCGGGCGCCTGCAGTTCGCAGTCTATTACAGCCGCTATTTCCGCGACGACGTCGTCATCCGCCAGGGCGTGCCGGTGCTCGACCTGCTCAACGGCGGCGCGCTGGGATCGGGCGGCGGGCAGGCGCGCAACGACGTCGACGTCCAGGCGGGCTTCTCGAAGGACGGCCTCGGCGCGCGGCTATCCGGCAACTGGCATTCGGGAACACGGGTCGACGCCAGCGCGATCGATCCGAACGGCGGGCTGACTTTCTCGCCGATCGCCACCGCCAACCTGCGCCTGTTCGCGAATACCGGGCAGATGGCCGGGCTGATCAAGGACCACCCGTGGCTGCGCGGCACGCGGCTGACGTTCAACGTCACCAACATCACCGACGCACGCGTGCGGGTCCGCGACACGACCGGAGCGACGCCGCTGGCGTATCAGCCGGCGTATCTCGATCCGGTCGGCCGCGCCTTCACGATCAGCTTCCGCAAATTATTCTTCACGCCCCCGCAAAGGCGGATCCCGCCGCCCAGTTGAGGCGGCGGGAGGTATTTCAGGCGGCGACGGCGGTGCTGCGGCGGCGCGCGGCGAAGCCGGTCATCGCAAAACCGGCGATCATCAGCGCCCAGCTCGCAGGCTCGGGGATCGACGCGGAAAAGCTGACGCCGGTCGCGTCGTAGAAGTACTGGCCGTTGTTACCTACGAACACGCCGAGCTGCTGGCCGGCGGTCAGCAGACCCTTACCCGTGATCGCGAAGGTCGGGTTCGACGGCGACAGCGTCGCGAGCGTGAAGACCGACGTGCCGGCCAGAACTCCGAAGGTCTGTGTCTGGGCGTAGATGTCCGCCTGATAGGCGGCCAGCTTGAGCGTGTAGACCGCGGTCTTGGGCGCGGTGAACATGATCACCGACAGCTGGCTGGCCGCGCCGGGATGGAGGACGAGACCCGACGCCGGGATCAGCGCGGTGCCGGCGGGGTGCGCCGTGCCATTGCTCGACTGATAGACGCCGAGATAATCACCGGCGGTCAGGCAGGTGGTGCCCGCGAACAGGCAGGTTCCGCCGGTCGGGTAAGGGGTGAAGGCACCACCGCTGAAGCTGCCGAAGGTGAACGCGCCCGAAGTCGCTGACGATGCGTTGAACGACGCATTGGCATAGTAGGTCGCGGCGGTGACTGGCAGCGCGACGAGTGCGGCAAGGGCGGTGGCGGCGGCAAGAATAAGCTTCACTATAAAATCCTCGATGTTTCGTGTCTGGCTATCGGCACGATCCGTGACAACCTTCTGGTAGTGAGTGTTGCCAACACCTTAACTCCACCGATCGAACATATCGTTACGAGAGTGTAAAGATTTCCGACACTGTTGTAGTTAACAGTTGCACGCCCGGCGCACGCCGTTGCGGCAGGCGGTTGAGCGAACTGGCCCCGCGGCCTAAGACCCTTCGATGTCCCACGTCTTCAACGTTACCGCCTCCGTCCTCGGCCAGCCGTGGCAATGGCGTGGGGGGATCGTGCCCGGCAGCGGCGCGGCGGACGGGATCGACGACCTCGTCGAGCAACTGTTCCGTGCGCGCGGCGCGGCGCCGATCGACCTCGACCGGCTGCGCTCGGCCAAGCTGCGCGACTGGCTGCCCGACCCATCGATCTTCCGCGACATGGACCCCGCCGCCGCACGCATCGCCGCCGCGATCCGCGCCGCCGAGCCGGTCGTCGTCTTCGGCGACTACGACGTCGACGGCGCGACCAGCGCGGCGCTGCTGATCCGGCTGATCCGCGACTGCGGCGGCATCGCCAGCGCGTATATCCCCGACCGGCTGCTCGAGGGCTACGGCCCCTCCCCCGCCGCGATGATCGCGCTCGCCGGTGCAGGCGCGACGTTGATCGTCACCGTCGATTGCGGCACGCAGGGGTATGACGCGCTCGCCGCCGCCAGGGCCGCCGGCGTCGAGGTGATCGTCGTCGACCATCACCAGGCGTCGACCGCACTGCCGCCGGCGCTGGTGGTCAATCCGAACCGGCTCGACGAGGGCGAGGGCGCTGCGTTCGGGCACCTCGCCGCGGTCGGCATGGCGTTCATCGTCGCGGTCGCGGTGGTCCGGACATTGCGCGCGGGCGGCTGGTTCACCGAACGGACCGCGCCGAACCTGCTCGACCTGCTCGACCTCGTCGCGCTCGGCACCGTCGCCGATGTCGTCCCGCTGACCGGGCTCAACCGCGCCTTCGTCGCGCAAGGATTGAAGGTCATGGCGGCGCGGCGCAACCTCGGCCTCGCCGCGCTGTCGGCGGTTGCGGGGATCGAACGCGCTCCCCTCGCCCGCGACCTCGGCTTCGCGCTCGGGCCGAGGATCAACGCCGGCGGGCGCGTCGGCAAGTCCGACCTCGGTGTCCGGCTGCTGACGACGCTCGACCCCGGCGAGGCCGCCGACCTCGCCGCCGAGCTCGACCGCCTCAACGTCGAGCGCCGCGCGATCGAGGCGGCGGTGACCGACGAGGCGGCGCTGCTGACCGAGCGCACCGGCAACGCCGCGGTCGCGGTGATCGCCAGCGGCGGCTGGCACCCCGGGGTCATCGGCATCGTCGCCAGCCGCCTGAAGGACAAGCTCAGGCGCCCGGTGATCGTCATCGCGCTCGAAGCCGGCCCCGACGGCGGCATGATCGGCAAGGGATCGGGGCGGTCGGTACCGGGGGTCGACCTCGGCGGCGCGGTCCTCGCGGCAAAGGACATGGGGCTGCTGATCGCGGGCGGCGGCCACGCGATGGCGGCCGGACTGACGATCGACGCCGCGCGAATCGACGAGCTTGCGGTGTTCCTCGATGAACGCCTCGGCGGCGATGTCGGGCGGTCGAGCGCGCGCGCGGCGTTATTCGTCGATGCCGCGCTCAGCCCGCGCGGCGTCTGCATCGAGTTGACCGAGCTCCTCGACGCCGCCGGGCCCTACGGCCAGGGATGGCCCGCCCCGCGCGTCGCCAGCGGACCGTGGCGCGTCGCCAAGGTCGACATCGTCGGCGACAACCACGTTCGCGCCATTTTGACCGGCGGCGACGGCGCGCGGATCAAGGCGATGGCGTTCCGCTCGGGGGACACCCCGCTCGGGCTGGCGCTGGCGAGTGCGGCCGGGCGCTGGTGCTTCGTCTCGGGCCGCGTCCAGCGCGACGACTGGGGCCGCACCCCCTGCGCCGAACTCCACCTTGACGATTTGGCATGGGTTGACTAGGCGATACGCCCGCTCACGGCCCCTTCGTCTAGCGGTTAGGACGCGGCCCTTTCACGGCTGAAGCACGGGTTCGATTCCCGTAGGGGTCACCACGCGGTTCAAGCGCCGGTCCGGCGATCAACGCCAGCAAGGTCAGTCGATCTCCGCCGTCGGTACACCGTGTTGATCAGGCCGTCCCGGTGAGATCGCTGCGAGGCAGCTTAGGCTCGACCGCCGAACAGCTACGCGAATGAGCCAGAATGGAGCCGACGGGACGCCCAGACTGGCATCGTCTTGGCGCTCCCTTGTAAGGTTGCGTACAGGTTCATCGCCCAGTCATGGCTCAATGCCCGGCAAACGGGCTGTCGGGGGGATGCACGATATCGCGAATTGATGGCGCGAAGCAGCCCGCCGACAGCGGCCGACTCATCATAAAAATAAATTCGATCTTGGGGGAATATCATGTCTGTTGTTGAAGCTCGTCGCTCCGTCCGCGCGCCAAAGCGTCGTCTCGTCGCGACGCTCCTTGCATGTTGCGTGGTTTCACCCGCGGCGCTTCTTGCCCAGACGACCGAGGCGACCGCGGGCGCTGGCGGTCCGCAAGGCGATCTTCGTCCGCCCCAGGCCCCGCCCGTTGCTACGGCCGCGCCGGAGCAGGATATCATCGTCACCGGCTCGCGGATCTCGCGGCGCGACTTCCAGTCGGACAGTCCGATCTCGACGATCAACAGCTCGGCGATCGCAGCCTCGGGTCAGCCTTCGCTCGATCGCGCGATCGGTGAGCTGCCGCAGTTTGCCGCTTCGCAGGGCGCCAGTGAGGTCGGCGATGCGCAGGGCTCATTGGGCTTCCAGGGCGGCCAGTCGTTCAGCGACCTCCGCGGCCTCGGGCCGAATCGTTCGCTCGTTCTCCTCGACGGACGGCGGCTGATGCCATCGAGCCCCGATTTCGCGATCGACTTGAACACAATTCCGACGGTGATGATCGACACGGTCGAGGTCATCACCGGCGGCGCGTCGGCGGCGTACGGCTCCGATGCCGTCGCGGGCGTGGTCAACTTCAAGATGCGACAGAAGTTCAGCGGCCTCGAACTCAACTATCAGCACGGCGCGACGACCCGCGGCGACGGCGCGACGAACGAGGCGAGCGGAATTGTCGGCGGGAGTTTTGCCGAGAACCGGGGCAGCGCGGTCCTCGCCTTCGAGTATTCGGATCGTGCGACGGTCGTCGGCGCGAACCGACCATTCTTCGCGGATATCCGCCAGCTCGCCCGTCCCGCCGAGGGGATCATCGGCGCCGGCAACTACGGCGGCGGCGCGCCGAGTGTCGCCGCGGTCAACGCGGTGCTCGCCGGCTATCCCGGAACGACCCCGATCACCGGCACCGGCGCGTATAACGGCACCATCGGGGTCAACACCGACGGTACGATCTTCACCGACCTCGCCGGCAGCAACTGCGTTCAGAACTACAAGGGCGTCGGGGCGGTGCTCGGGGCGAATATCAGCGCCGATTGCCGCAAGGCGCAGGTCGCGCTCGGCCGCTACTTTGCGGTTCAGGTGCCGCTGACGAAATATAACGCCTACGCCCGCGCGAGCTACGAGCTCGGCGATCACATCACCGCCTACTCGCAGTTCAACTTCATGGAATCGTCGGCCATCGACCGGACCAGCCCGGGATCGAGCAAGCCCGCTGTCCCGCTTATCGTACCGCAGAACAATCCGTTCGTGACCGGCAACCCCGGGCTGCGGACAATCCTGGCGTCGATCACCCCGGCGCCAACGGGGCCGCTCATCCTGACCAAGCTCTTGACGGCATTCGGCAATCGGGTCGAAACCTTCAAGTACGATGTCTGGCAGGCGCTCGCCGGGGTCAAGGGCGACATCCCGGGCACGCGGCTCAACTACGATGTCTATGCCACGCTCGGACACAGCCAGTTCGTCAATACCGGTGCTGGCGATGCCAGCGTGACCGCAATCACCAGCATCCTGAACGGCACCGCAAATTACACGGGAGCGGCCGGGAACTGCAAAGGATATGCGTGGAATCCGCTCGGCAACAACCCGCTGACTGCCGGATGCCTCGAGTACGCCGGGCGCACCGATCATAGCGTCAATACGATGACGCAGAAGGTGATCGAAGGAACGCTGGAGGGACCCTTGTTCAACCTTCCCGCTGGCGAGTTGCGCTTCGCCGTGGGTGCAGACTACCGTGAATCGGATTTCAACTATTCGCCCGATGCGACGCTCGCGACCGGCGACTCTCTCCCTTATGGCTCGATCACGGCGGCGTCGGGACGGCAGCGCGTGACCGAGGGCTTCGGCGAGTTGCTCGTGCCGATCCTCAAGGACCTGCCGTTCGCGCGCGAACTGTCGCTCGACCTCGGCTATCGCTACTCGCATTACGACCATTCGGGTAACAACAGCACGTACAAGGCCGATGCCAGCTGGGTTCCGGTCGGGGGCGTGCGCTTCCGCGGCGGCTATTCGCGCGCGGTCCGGGCACCGAGCCTCGGCAACCTGTTCGGCCCGACCAGCGTCGGCAATCTCAACATCGGTACCGGCCCGAGCGCCGGTGACCCGTGCGCGGTCGGCAGCACGTTCCGCACCGGGGCCAACGCGGCGCAGGTCCAGGCACTCTGCCTTGCGCAGGGCATTCCGGCGGCGATCTATCCGACCTACACCTACGGGGTCACTTCGGTCTCCGGAAGCGACGGCAGCAACCCCAACCTCAAACCGGAAAAGGCCGACACATATTCGATCGGCGCGGTGCTGACGCCGAAGTTCGATAGCCCGGCGTTCAATCACTTCCAGCTGTCGATCGACTATTACAGCATCAAGATCGCCGGTGCGATCGGCTCGCTGCTGCTGACCGACATCCTGCCGCGATGCTTCAACTCCGACGGCGTCAGCAACTCGACCTATTCGGTGACGAACGCCTATTGCAGCCGCATCAAACGCGATCCGCTGACCGGCGGGATCGTCGCTGGCCAACAGGGCCTGTTCAACTTTGCAACGTACACCGTCCGCGGCATCGACACCCAGATCAACTGGCGCACCGACCTCGACGGACTGCTCGGCGCCAACGCCGGCCGGCTCGATTTCGGCACGGTGGTTTCGTACACCAAGGACTATACGGTCGCGGGGCTGCTCGGCTCGCCGACGCTCAACTACGCCGGCAGCATCGGCTATGGCGGCGTCGGCGGCGACATCTCGCACCCGCGCTTCAAAGCCAACACCGGGGTGACCTACGCGAACGGTCCGTTCCAGGTGACGGGCCGGTGGCGCTACATCGACAAGATGAAGCACGCCGACCTCGTGGCCAATCCTGCAGCGACGACTCCCGGCGTCCCCGCGTACAGCTACTTCGACCTCGACGCGCATTTTGTCATCAACAAGCAGTTCACCGTCGGCGGCGGGCTGACCAACCTCACCGACAAAAGCCCGCCGTTCGTCAGCGGAGCACCGCTGACGACCGACGGCGCCGCCTACGACATCATCGGCCGCACGTTCTTCGTGTCGTTGAAGGCCAAGTTCTAATGGCAATCGCTGGCGGACTGCCCGCCAACGACGGTATTGCCCCAGAAGCAAAGACGACCGGATCGACCATGGCGCGGCACGAAGGCCGGGCGCTGTTCGGCAATGACGCACGGGGCTATGACGCGGCGCGCCTCGGTTACCCGGCTGAACTCTACGACGCGGTCGAAGGGCGGACCGGCGGCCTTGTCGGCCAGACCGTGTTCGAGGTTGGTCCCGGAACCGGGCTGGTCACCCGCGAACTGCTCCGCCGGGGCGTCGACCGCCTCGTTGCAATCGAGCCCGACGTCACGCTCGCCCGCGAGCTCCCGTCGTTCGCTGGCGGTGGCGACGCCCTCGTCGTCGTCAACGCGGCGTTCGAAGACGCCGCATTGGATGCCTCGTCCTTCCATGCGGGGTGCGCAGCGGCGTCGTTCCACTGGCTCGACATCGCGCCGTCGCTGGCCAAGGTCCATGCGGCGCTGGTTCCAGGCGGGACTTGGGCGATGTGGTGGAACAGCTATCGCAACCCGCATCAGGGCGATGCCTTTGCCTTCGCGGCGATGCCGTTGCTCGCCGGCATCCAGTTTCCGCCGATGCAGACGATCGACGGGCACGGTTCGCTCGACGATGTCTTCTGGCGCACGACGCTGGCGCGGGCGGGGTTCGGCAGGATCGACCATGTCGTTATTCGCCAGGAGCGCACCGTTTCCGCTACGGCGATACGCGCGCTCTACGCGACCTATTCGTTCATCCGCCGGCTCGAGGACGACGCCCGTGCTCGCCTGCTCGACGCCATCGAGACGTTGGCGGAACGCGAGTTCGGCGGGAACGTGCCGAACGTTGTCTTGACCTCGTCGTATATCTCGAGCGCCGAACCGCTCTAGCGCGGCAACATCCGCTGCAGCGTGCCGTCACGCAGGACATAGTGATGGATGAGCGCCGCGGTCGCGTGCAGCCCGGCAAGAATCAGCAGCAGATTTGCGGCGAGGCTGTGCCACGTCGTAACCTGGTTCGACAACAGGTGCCGAGCCTCCTTGGTATAAGCGCCGAGCTTGGGCAAGCTGACGAGGTTGAACAGTGAATCGCCGCGTAAGGCCTCGTTCCACAGGCCCAGACCAACGACGGTGATCAGTATCGCATAGAGCGCGCCTTGCATCACCACGGAGGCCCAGCCGTCGATCGACCTCGTGTCGACGGGGAAGCGACGTCCGCGCGCGATGCGCCAGTAGACGCGGTAGGCCAGCGCGGTGGCGAGCAGGGTGCCGAGGATGAGGTGGACCGAGCGCGAGTCGACCCGCGGGGCGCCCTTGGCGAACCAGTCGATGGTATGGCCACTGGTCCATTGGGCGACGATGAGCGCGGCGACGAGCCAATGTGCGGCAATCGTCCGCCGGTCGTACCGGTCGACAGGATCGCGTGGCGGTCCCGACCAGCGGCTCATGACGGAGGGGTCGCCGCCCACAGGACGGCGGCGCGGAACAGTGCCAGACCCTCGGGCCGAAGGGCCTCGAACGTATCCTGCCAGAGGAAGAAGCTGACCCGGCGTGCGGGGGCAAGCGCCTCCCCGGTCATCGTTGCGCCGCGTTCGTACGCGAAGATCGCGGCCTTGTCGGGTTCGCCGCGCAACGTTGCGATCGTCGTCGCGCCAAGCCCGGGCTTCCCCCAGTTCATCTTGAAATGTTCATCGGTCAGGACGTTTTGGATGCCCGCGGCAAGGCCGGCCGCCAGCGGGTGCGGCGCATTGACGATGTCGACGAAGCGCTGGTCGTCGTCGGTGCCGTAGTCGCGATGGTTCTTCTGTCCCGCCATCGCCAGATCGCCGAGGATGTCGTTCTCGAAGGTGATCAGGGGAATCGGCGTCGTCCGATATTTGTTCGCAACTTCAAGAGCGTCGATACTCTCGGAGATGATGATCAGGTCGGCACCCTGCGTCGCCGCGGCTGGTGCGGACTCGTCGACCTGTCGGACGCGAAAGCCGAGCCCCTTGAGCCAGGTGACGGCCGCGGCGTCGTTGCGGCGCCACGTCTCGAGCGTGCTAACCCGCTTCGGGTCGATCGGCGTCGCGACGCGCGCCTTCTCCAGCTTGGTCATGTTCGAGACGTAAAGAACAGTTTTGCCGCGCGCGACGGCCGGGTCGACCTGCGCCGCCAGCGCCGACGATGCCGTCACGCCGAGGAAGGCGAGCAGAACAAGGATCAATCGCTGCATCATACGCATTGTTCAGTCTCCAGATGAGCCTGCCGCCGTGTCACGCGTCCCTACCCGCCGAAACGGGCGAATGCCGCCAGCGCCAGTGTGACGGTCAGCGCGCCGCCGATCCGCGTCGCAACCTGGGCAAAGGGCATCAGTTGCATGCGGTCGCAGGCGCTGAGGATCGCGACGTCGCCGGTCCCGCCCTGGCTCGCGCGGCACGCGGCGATGATCCCGGCCTCAACCGGATAGATGTTGACCAGCCGACCGACGGCAAAGCCGGTCGCGGTGAGCGAAACGACGGTAACGACGATCGTGATCAGTTCGGGAGCGTTGAACGCGCTGATCAGCTTGTCCCAGGGCGTTTTCGCCACACCGATCGCGAACAGCAGCGGGTAGGTCAGCAGTGTCGCGGCAAATTGATAGTTGCGATACGCCCCCTGCTCGAGCCGGGGCGAGACGAAGCCTGCGAGCTTCAACAACACCGTGAGGAACAACATCGTCACCGGCCCCGGAAAGTTGGTCAGCTTCTGGACCAGCGCCCCAGTCATGTAGAGGGTCATCGCCAGCACCAGCGCTGCCCCGATCGTCGGCAGGTCGGGGATGAAGCGTGCTGCTTGCGGAGAGTCGAGCGGCACGTCGGTTTCGCCGGGCTGCAGCGTCCCGTTACCGGTGAGAGCGGGCCGGCGGCGGCCGAGCAGATTCAGGCCCCCGGCAAGGAGGATCGCGGTCAGGCCGCCGAACATGACCGCAGGCAGGATCTCGGCGAGCAAGGCCCCCTGATCGCCCCCGTGAATCGCCGCATAGCCGATCGACAGCGGGATCGCGCCTTCGCCGACGCCCCCCGCGAGGACCGGGATGACGATCTTGAAGGCCACAGTCGGGAGAGCGATGCCGAGCGCCATGCCGGTGAGACAACCGGCGACCACGGCGACGACCGAGCCGGTGAAGATCGGTACGAAGACCTTGACGAAGCCGCCGATCAAGACCCGCCGATCCATGCCGAGGATCGAACCAACGATAATCGCGGCGATGAACAGATACAGAAAATTGCTTTGGTCGGTAAAGGTCTTGATCGCCTTTTCAAGCGGCTGCGGGATCGCGTGGATGTAGACGAGGAACGACGGGATGAAGGTTGCAAGGATCGCCGCCGCCCCGACCCGGCGTAAGCCGGGAAGCCGTTTGCCGATCTCGGCGCAGGCGAATCCCCCCAGCGCAAGAACGGCGATGGCGGTGGTGAGATCGGCCGGGACCGACCCCTTGGCGACGTAGACCGCGATAATCGCGACAATGACGATCGCGACCGGGATCGGCACGATGCCGATCGACCAGTCGATCAGATGGCGGCGCGGCGATGCAGCCATTTCGTCGGCTTGGAGCACATCCGGCACAGCAGCGGTCCCCGTCATTGCGGCGCGTACGTTAGCAGGACGAACGTATCGTCAAGATAACGATTTGGATAGAAGGCGCCGGCCTTGAGATTACGCGGCTTGGAAGGATCGACGATGCCCGACGCGGTCATCGTGAAGACCCGGCCCGTCGCCGGGTCCTCGGCCAGGGTCCGGGCGATCGGCCGCGTCGTGAATGCACCGGCAAGACGATAGGCATCCGGGCCGCTCTGGTCGATCATCACGACGTTGCCATCGATCCCGTTGGCGGTGAAAATCCGTTTGCGCGTCGGGTCCCAGGCAACGCCGTCGTTGCCCCGGCCGATGGCAATCTTGGCGACGACTCGGCCGGTCGTGGCGTCGACGACGGCAAGCACCGGAGCCGTACCCTTGCAACCGACGAACAGCCGCGCAGCAGCCGGATCGTACGCAAGGCCCGTCGGCTGGCTGCATCCGGGTAACGGAAATTCGGCGATGACCTTGCGCGCTTTGAGATCGACATGCGCGATGCGATCCTTGTCGCGCTCGTTGACCCAGAGGCTGCCGTCGCCGACCGCCGCCGAACCCTCAAGCTCCTCGGCCGCCATCGCAATGGCCCCGGCCGCCGCGTTGGTCGCGGGGTCGAACAAGATCAGGCGCCGGTGATCGCCGTCGGTAAATACGATCAGCTTCGTTACGGGATCGAAAAACGCGGCGTCGACGGCTTCGCCAAGCTTGACCCGGGCGATCGTCGCCAGCGTATCGAGGGCGAACACGGTCGTCGAACCATCTTCGTTGGCGGTGTAACCGCGGCCGAGCGCCGGCACAGGAAGGGCAAAATTCGCGCCGGCGCTGTTGGCGATCGCACCCGCGACGCGGCCGCTCGCCGCATCGACAACGGTGACTCCGTCCTTGCGCCGGCCAAGGAACAGCCGGTTGCGCGCTGCCTCGAACGCGACATAGTCCCAACCCGGCGCCGCGCCCTTCAACCTGACTTCGGACTGCAGGTGATAGACCGGCGTCGCCGGTGCTGCGGCGAGGCTTGCGCCGATCATGCCCATGGCGGCGATGCCGAACTTCAGGCGCACATTTCCCTCCCCCGATTAACTGCGACCTATGCCGCTTGCCTGCGCTTTTCGGCGCGCTTCCTGAAGGTACCCTAACGCCATTCTGAAGAGCGCTTCAGGAACAGCAAGACGGTTGACGGCGGGCCGGGAGGTGCCGATCCTCGCGCACGAGAGGCGTGTCCAACGCCCGTGGGGAATCGCGTATGAAACTGATGGTCGTCGAGGACGAGGAGCGACTCGGTCGCTTCCTCCAGCACGGACTCGCTCAGCACGCGCACATCGTCCGCTGGGTGACGACCTGCGCCGCGGCGTCGGACGCCCTCGTCGAGACCGCGTACGATCTCGTCATCCTCGACCTCGGCCTGCCCGACGGTGACGGGCTCGATCTTATCCGCGACTGGCGCGCCGCCGGCTTCGTCGAGCCGGTCCTGATCCTGAGCGCGCGCGACAGCCGCCAGGATCGCGTCGCCGGGCTCGATCTCGGGGCCGATGATTATCTGCCCAAGCCGTTCGGCATGGATGAACTTTTGGCACGCATTCGCGCACTGCTGCGGCGGCAGGCGGCGCGCAAGCAGACGGTCTACGAGCACAATGGGATCACGCTCGACCTTCTCACCCATGTCATCCGCATCGACGGCAAGCAGCTCGATCTGACGGCGCGCGAATATGCGCTGATGACGATCTTCGTCCAGAACGCCAGCCGCGTCCTGACGCGGTCGCTGATCGCCGAGAAGATCTGGGACTCGCATTTCGACGTCGATACCAACCTGCTCGACGTCTACATGAGCCGCCTGCGGGCCAAGATTGCCGCGGTCACTTCCGCTCCGATGTTCAAGACCGTTCGGGGCATCGGCTACCAGCTGCTGTGAGAAGCATCCGCGCCCGCCTGACCTTCTGGTACGCCGTCGCCGCAACGCTCAGTTTTGCCGGCCTCAGCGCGATCGGCGGCGTGCTGCTCAAAACGCAGCTGATCCACGGCCTCGACCAGCTCAATGCAGCGGAGTTCCGCCAGCTGAAAGCGCACATCGGCGACGATTATGCAACGGTCGACTCCGAGGTTCTCGAGAACCGGCTGGCCGGCATCAAGCCCTACGAGTCGGTCCTGTTCTTCATCAGCATCCAGAACCCGCGGCAGAACGATTTTCTGTTCAACTCGCCCAACCTGCACGGTCAGCGCATCCCCGACGTCAAGAGTCAGCGCCGGTTCGATGCCAGCACACCCGCGCTCGGCTCGCTTCGCGTAAGCGAATTCCTGCTGCCGCCATACGATGTCACGGTCGCGACCTCGGCGCAGACCGTCGACGCCTCGCTGCGCGCCTACGCCGTGACGAGTGTCGCGCTGATCGCGGTAATGCTCGTCGCCAGCATCGCGATCGGTCTTGGTCTCAGCCGATTGGTGCTGAGACCGATCCGCGCGATTCGCGAAACCGCGGACCGGATCCGCTCCGACAATCTCGGCGAGCGGATTCCGGTCAGCGACGTCCGCGACGAGATTTCCGACCTGGCCGAACTGCTCAACCGCACCTTCGACCGGCTTGAAAGCGCCTTCCTCCAGATGCGTCGCTTCAGCGAAGAGGTCAGTCACGAGTTGAAGACTCCGCTGTCGCTCCTCCGGCTGCACGCCGAGACCATCCTGCAGGACGGCGCGACCACCCATGCCGACGCCGCGATCGAACAGATCGAGGAGATCGCACGACTCAACCGGTTCATCGACCAGATGCTGTTCCTGTCACGCGCCGACGCCGACGCCATCGCCTTCGATCTCCAGTCGGCCGATCCGCGGGCGATGATCGACGGCTTCGCGCACGACGCCGAGGTGCTCGCCGAGGACTCGGGCCATCGCTTCCACAGCGCCAGCGGCGACGCCGGACTTATCGCGGTCGAGCCAGTGTGGCTCCGGCAGGTCCTGCTTAACGTCCTGACCAACGCCCTGCGCGCGGCGCCCCCGGGCGGCCGCGTCGGCCTCGAAGCCGGGTTCACCGGCACGATCTGGCGCGTGCGAATCGAAGATGACGGGGCGGGCGTCGCCGGGGCAGAGCTTGAACGGATGTTCGAGCGCTTCGTCCGCCTTCCCGGGTCGGATATGCCGCGCGGGACCGGGCTCGGACTGGCGATCTCGCGCAGCATTGTCCGCCTTCATGGCGGCCGCATCTGGGCCGAGCCGGCACGGCAGCTGCGCGGTCTCGCCATCATCGTCGAGCTGCCGCGCGTCGATATTCCGGTCTACGACGCCGCCGAGGCTTAACGCGCCCGGTCGAACAACGCGGCATACGACGGAATGCGCTTTGCCAACGCGTCGCGCAGATCGAGCGCCTTGATGTAATAGTCGCGCTCGCCGGCGTTCGACTCGACCGGAACGCGGAAAGCATAGACGATCAGGCCGACGTTCTGGCCGGTGACGTCACGCAGCGGCAGCTGGACGACGAACTTCGGCGCTACATCCTTGGTCCGGTGCCAGCGCGGGTCGACGACCGTGATGCCCTTGACGATGACGTCGACGTCGTCGGGGTCGTCAGGGTTGCCGACGCGGTCGGGATACGACCCGGCAAACATCGTATAGACCTTGTCCATCCCCGGCGGCACGCCGTGAAAAGTCATGCTGAGCAGTTCCGGGTGGTCGCGCATCGTCGCGTCGGCGAGCGTCTGGGCGTAGGTGGTGAACTTGGGCGGCGTCCAGTTCTTCGCGCCCTCGGCCGTGGCGCTTGCTCCCGCCAGCATCAGTATAGTGCCGATCGTCAGTCCCGGTCGCATTGCGTCACTCCCCAAGTCGTTGCTTGACGGTGCGACTAGACCGTCAAGCTGAAGCTAACCTGTCGTCGCGAGATGATTGCCTGAACAGCAATTTAAGTTGGCGCAAGACAGCCGTCAGCTTCGATCGTCATTAGCAGCGGAATAAGCCGTGGATCACGGCGCGTGGGGAGATTTGAGCAGTGCGTAGCCAACTGACAATTGCGGCGATCGCCGCGTTCCTCGTCCCCGTCGAAGTGCGGGCGGACGACAAGACGCCGCCGGTCGTCGACGGCCATACCTATGTCCAGCATCTGATCGTCGCCGCGAAGGCGAGGCATCCCGAAATCGCCGCCATCACCGTCATCAGCAAGCGCGAGAAGGGTGACGGCATGCTCGTCCTCGGCTCGACCACCGACCGCGCCCGGGTGATGACCACGGTCGCGCAGCCAGCGGCCGACGCGGTTGCCGGATCGACCGTGCGCGAGGCGTTCAACAGCAACTCGGGGCACCGCCTCGGCACGATCGAGATCGTCTTCAAGGGTGCGGCGAACGCGGCGACTGCGGCCGAAGTCCAGGCCGACCTCGCCAAGGCGACGCTCAGCGCCAAGAACGCCGCCGACCCGTGGCCGTTCGATCAAGGTTACGGTCCCGATACCTATGCCCAGACGCTGACGATGAAGACGGTAGCGAAGCACCCCGACCTGCTCGTGATGATGATCCACGCCACTCCTCCGGCCGGAAAGCACAACGTCATCATCGGTTCGAACATCGGCCGCTTCGGCAAGGAGGCCGACGAGGACGATCTGCGCGTAATCGACAAGGGCTCGACCAACCTCGAGATCGGCGGCGATAGCGACCGCTTTGAAACCGAATTGCCCCTGAACGACGCGGGCGGCCATCGGATCGGCGCGCTTGGCCTGGTCTTTCCGTTCAAGGCCGGTGACGACAAGGAAGCGATCCACCGCAGGGGAGTTGCGATCCGCAATGAGGTCGCCGCCGCAATCCCGAACAGCGCCGCGCTGTTCGCCCATGCCAAGTGATTTAGTGGAGATGACGATGACCCTGCGGTCCCTGTTTGCCGGCGCCGCCCTGCTGGCGCTCGCCACCCCGGCGCTCGCCGCCGCACCACTGAAGCTGTCCGGCAGCACCGATCTTCCCGGATACACCGGCGACTTCGATCATTTCGCGATCGACGAGAAGGACAAGACGCTGTTTCTCGCCGGCGAAGAAAGTGCCGAGCTCGAGGCGTTCGATCTGGACTCCGGCAAGGTCAAGTCACGCCTGAAGGGCTTCGGGACACCGCACTCGCTGCATTATATGGCAGCGGCCAACGAGTTGCTCGTCATCGACGGCGACAAGCCATCGCCGGTTCTCGATGCGGCGACGCTCAAGACGAAGCGGACGTATCCGCTGCCGAAGGGCGCTGATTCGACCGGCTTCGACGCCGCCACCGGGCACCTCTGGGTCGTCACCGGCGGCAAGGATGTGCCGCTTCCCGACAGCCGGCTGATCGAGATCGATCCCGTCACCGGCAAGGTCTTCAAGTCGGTCCACTTCGATGCCGACCACGTCGAGGCGATGGCGATCGGTTCCAAGTTGTGGATCAACGTCACCGACAAGAATTCGATCGCCGTCGTCGACACGAAGGCCGGCACGATCGCCGCGACGTGGCCGTTTACCGTCGCCGAGCAGAACGCGTGCGCCGCCTACGACGCGAAGACCCATCGCCTCTTCATCGTCAGCCGCAAGCCCGGCAAGCTGGTCGTGATCAACGTCGACACCGGGGCGACGGTCGCTACCTTCGGTGCGCCGGGCAAGATCGACCAGCTGACGTGGGATGCCGGCAACCGCCGCATCTATGCGACCGGCGGCGAAGGTTACATCTCTGTCGTCGAGCAGGACAGTGCCGACAAATACCATGAAGCAGCGAAAATTCCGAGCATGGCCGGCGCCAAGACGGCGATCCTCGACCCCGTCCGGCATCACCTGTGGGTTGCCGCATCGCCGGGTGAGACCAAGGCGATGGCAAAGGTTCTGCGCTACGACGTGACGCCGCGCTAGGCGAAAGTACGACCGCCGGAAGGGCACCAGAAGGCCCGCCGGTACCCAGGGGAGGCACCAAGCATGATTATCGATACCAGGCTGACGGCAAGGACCATTCTTCGGTCGACCACCGCGATTGCGGCGCTGACATTTGCCGGCGCGGCACTTGCACAAGCCGGCCCGACTCCTGTCGGCGCGACGACGCTTGCTCCGGCCAACGCCGATCCCGACGACGGTCCCGAGATCATCGTCACCGGCTCGGCCCTACCCACCACCCCCGACCAGGTTGCGGTTCCGGTGAGCATCATCGGCGCCGACGCGATCGCCAAGGGCGGCGTCAACAACAACGTCCTCGAACTCGTCCGCAAGCAGATCCCGTCGTTCGCCGGCCGGTCGAACGCGGGCAATAGCAATGCCAACAACACCAACCAGAACACTGCCGGCGGCAGTCAGGCGCAGCTTCGGAACCTCGACACGCTGGTCCTGATCAACGGCCGCCGCGCGGCGGTCAACGCGATTGCCGGGCTTGGCGGCAAGGTTTTCGTCGACCTCTCGCAGATACCCGCCGGCGCGATCGAGCGTGTCGAGGTGCTGACCGACGGCGCGTCGGCAACCTACGGCTCGGACGCGGTCGGCGGCGTCATCAACTTCATTCTGAAGAGCGATTACGAGGGCGCGCAGATCGATGGCCGCTATGGATTCGCGCAGGGGGGTTACCGCGAGAACAGCCTGAGCTTCACGATCGGCCACAATCTCGCCAAGGGGTTGAACGTCACCCTGTCGGGCAGCCTCGTTAACTCGGATCCGCTTTACCAGAATCAGCGCGCCTTCACGTCGCCGTTCTACAGCACCGCGACCGCGGTGCCGGGCTCGGTCGTCACGGGCGGGCTGTTCGGCGTTCTCGCCACCGGCCTCAACAGTCCGTCGCAGACGAACCCTACCGGCCTTGCCGCGACCGCGCCGAATTTCGCCGCGCTCGTCGCCAATGGCACCTACGTCAACACGCCGACGATTGTTTCGCCGCAGACCACGCCACCGACCGCACGAAGCAATATCGGCATCGCCGGTACCGGGATCGGAGGCACCTACGACCTGTCGCGCCTCCAGACGATCCTGCTCCAGCAGAAGCAGAAGGCGCTCGCGGCGAGCATCACTGCCAATATCGTCGACGACGCCATCGTATTCTTCGGCGATGCGCAGATCGCCGAGAACAAAAGCTTCACCCAGTTTCGGCCGGTGACCGTCGGCGTCACGCTGCCCCAGGGTTCGCCGTTCGATCCCATCGCCGGCCCCCTCCCCGGCGTAACCTTCGGCGTCCCCGCGATGCCGAAGCAGTATTTCAACCGCAACGATAGCCTGCGGCTCACCGCCGGGTTCAAGGGCAAGCTCGAGTTCATCGGCCCGTCGTGGAATTACGAGGCCGCGTACGTCCACAGCGCCAACGTCCTCGACCAGCGCCAGACCAACGTGATCTATGCGCCCAACGTCACCCGCGCGATCGCCGGTGGCTTCAACGCCGCTGGTGCGCCAACCCCGGGGGGTGCGTACAGCCAGGTCTATTCGTTCGCTTCGCTGGCAAGCCCGTTCGCCATCGTCCCGGCACTCGATCCGTTATCGCGAACGCCGAACGCGGCGGCGCTGGCCGCGATTTACGGGACCGAACAACTCCACGCGTCGAGCTACCTCAATTCATTCGACGCGAAGGTCACCGGTAGCCCGTTCAGCCTACCCGGCGGCAAGGTTGCGGTCGCGGTCGGCGGCGGAACGCGCAAGGAGTCGCTTACCGGCAGCACCGACCGCAACGGCTACGTCCACACCGATCCGAACTATTGCAACGACGGCGGGACACTGACCCCGAACGCGTCGACATGGACCGGGGGCCAGTCCGCCGACCCGTTCCCGGTGACCTGCTCGACGAGCGCGGCGGGATCGAAGACGCCCGGCGGTCGCACGATCACGTCGGTGTTCGGCGAAGCACGGATCCCGATCACCGGAAACGATTTCAGCTTCCCCGGCCTGCGCGAGTTCGACCTCATCGGAGCCGTGCGCTACGAACACTATAGCGACGCGGGCGGCTCGACGGTGCCCAAGATCGGCTTCTTCTGGCAGCCGTTCGATAAGAGCCTGACGCTGCGCGGCACCTATTCACGGTCGTTCACCGCCCCGCCGCTCTACCAGGAATACGGACCGGTCAACAATCGTCTCGCAGGTCCAGGCATCATCCCGGCAGCGTTCCCAGGTCTTTCGGCGGGCCTTTCGCCGGTCCAGGACGGCGTCAATCCGGACTTGAAGCCGGCCAAGGCGCAGACCTATTCGATCGGTGCGGTATTCAAACCGACCTTCGTGCCGAGGCTGCGGATCGAAGCCGACTATAGCTTCGTCAAGGAGAACGGCTTTCCCGGCGGTATCGGCTTCAGCAACATCTTCCTCGACGTCAACCAGAAGGGTGCCGCATCGCAGTTCGCGGGCAATATCGCCAAGGGCAACTTCCCAGGACAGGCCGGCGCGACGCCGTTCGTCAACCCGAGCGACCTACGCGCCTACCTCGCCGCCGATCCCGCGAACTACAACAACGTCTATGCAATCGACCGCTTCACCAATCTCGGCGGCATTCGCGTGCGTACGGTCAATGCCACGATCGACTATTCGGTGCCGACAAGCCGCTTCGGCACCTTCGAGGTGAATTCGGCCATCGCCTACTTCCTCAATTACAAGTTCCAGGTCATCCCGTCGCAAAAGTTCTACGAATACGCCGGCACCGCGACCAACGGCGGAACGGGCGTGCAAGGCATATTGCCGCGGTTCCGCTCGTACACCACGCTCGACTGGTCGCTTGGAAACTTCGACGTCGTCGTCGGCAACACCTATGTCTCGGCGGTCAACGACCTCGGCGTCGGCGGCATCACCTACGAGACCAACGCGGCGAAGACCCCGCCAACGTCTTTCGCCGGACGGATCAAGCCTTATACGGCGTTCGACCTGCGCGTTGCCTATTCTGTCAAGGACCGCGATGGCCATCCGAGCGGCTTCTCCATCGCGGCGGGCGCAAACGATGTGTTCGACCGCATGCCACCGGTTTCGACCAGCGTGTTTACGCCAAGCGCCGCCTATACCGACAATACCGCCGACGTTTCGACCTATTCCCCGATCGGCCGTCTGGTCTATGTCCAGGCCTCGGTAAAATTCTGACGCGACGAGGCTAGCCGACTGCATGCTCAACTTTCGGTCGGCCTCGCCTCGCCTTGTTGCCGTCGCGCTCGCGGCGGCAGCGGGCGCCTGTGCGCACTACAGTCCTGCCCCGCCGCAAACGCCGTCCGAGCTGTTCGCCGCGCCCGATACCGCCGGGCTGTCGGTTGCCGCGAAGTCGATCGACCGGCCTTACCTCACCGCCCAGCCTATCGACCTCTCGGCCCCGCTGACGCTCAATGCGCTCGCGGTCATCACCGTGCTCGAGAGCCCCGAGCTCAAGGCGTTGCGTGCGAAGATCGGCGTCAGCGACGCGCAGGCATTCTCCGCGCGACTGTTGCCCGATCCAACGGCGCAGTTCGGGTTCGACCAGCGCTTGTCGGGTCCCGATCCGTTCAACGGCCTCGCCGCGCAACTCGGCTTCGACCTCAACCAGCTCCGCCTGGCCCGGGTCACCCGCGAAGCCGGTGAGGCAAGCAAGCGCCAGGTCCGCCTCGACATCGCATGGGCCGAATGGCAGGCGGCCGGCCAGGCGCAGCTGCTCGGCGTGCGAATCGTGGTGCTCACCGGCGCCGCCGAGCTGTCGCGTGCAAGCGCCGATCGAGCGGCGAAGCTGCTCGACACCGCCTTGCGAGCCGCCGGCCGCGGTGACCTCGCCGGGGCCGAGCTCGACGTGCGGCGGCAAGCCGCGATCGATGCGACCGACAAGGCGCGGACGGCCGAGAGCGCGCTCGTCGCGGCGCGCGGCGATCTCAACAAGCAGCTCGGTCTGCCGCCGTCCCTCCGCCTGATCATCGCCGCACCGCCGGCGCCTGCCCCCCTCCCGCCGAGCGATACGCTCGTCCGCCTCGCGCTCGACCGCCGCCTCGACCTCGCCGCGCTGCGCGCCGGCTATCAGGCGCAGGAGGCCGAGACGCACAAGCAGGTCCTCCTCCAGTTCCCGACCTTGTCGCTGAACGTTTCGGGCGTGAAGGATACTGCCGCGAACTACACGCTCGGACCGCAGGTCGCCTTCACCCTGCCGCTGTGGAACCGCAACCGCGGCGGTATCGCCGTCGCGAGCGCGAACCGGGCGCAGCTCAAGGCCGAATATGAGGCGAGGCTGTTCGCGACGCGCGCCGACATCGTCGATACAGTCAACAACATCGAAACCGCCCGCCGCCAGCGGACAGCGCTCGCCGCGGCGCTGCCGCCGTTGCAGCGCTATGCCGAGGCGACGGTCCGCGCGGGAAACCGCGGCGATCTGGCGCGTACGACCGGCGAGACAGCGACGCAGGCGGTGCGCGACCGCGACCTGGCGCTCGTTACCCTCGATCAATCGATCGCCGAACAGACGATCGCCCTCGAACTGCTGACCGGCACCCTGAGCGAAGGATGGACTCGATGACCCGGCTGACGCCCTCTGCGGCGGGGACGGCACTGCTGGCGCTGCTCGCCGCCTGTTCGTCGGCACCCGACGCCGCCGAAAAGCCGGCCGATCCCGTCGCAACGGTGCGAACCGCGGTCGCCACCTCGGGAAGCGCGGCACGAACCGTCGCGCTTTATGGCGTGGCTGAAGCCGGGGCCGGCGCCGAGCGCGCATTGGCAATCGAGGTCGAGGCGCGGCTGGCGCGGATCGCCGCGCCTTCTGGCACCGCAGTCCACGCCGGCCAGGTCATCGCAGTCCTGACGCCGACGCCGACGAGCCGGCTCGAGGCGGCGAAGGCCGCCAGCGATGCATCCGTCGCAAATCTTGCCCTCGCGCGCGCGCAGCGGCTCCGTGCCGACGGTCTGATGAGCAACGCAGAAGTCGAGACAGCACGAGCAGCCGCGACCGCCGCCAGTGCGACAAGATCGGCCGTCGGCGCGCGCGCCGCATCGCTGACCATCCGCGCACCCGCGGATGGCACGGTCCAGGCGCTAACCGCGCGACCCGGCGACATCGTCGCCGCAGGCGTCGCCGTTGCGACGATCGCGACCAAGGGTGAGGCGCGAGCCCGTTTCGGCATCGATCCGGTTCTTGCAGCCCAGGTCCGCGCCGGCCAGCCGCTCCAGATCACCAGGCCGAGCGGTGGGGCACCGATTGCGGCCATAGTCGCGGGTGTCGATCCGCAAGTCGATCCGACGACGCGGCTCGCCTCGGTCTTCGCGCGCTTTGCCCCGGGAAGCCGGGTCAGTCCCGGAGAAGCACTCGGTGCAATGCTGCCGGTCGGCGGCGGGGTGACCTCCGGCGTCGTCTTGCCCTACGCGGCGCTGCTCGACGATGGCGGTCGAAGCTATGTCTTCGTCGTCAAGAACGGCGTCGCCCAGTCCCGCAACGTCGTTCCCGGAAACTCGGCGGGCGACAGTATATCGATCGCCAGCGGGATCGCGCCGGGCGAGCGCGTCGTCGTTGCCGGCGGCACGGCGATCGACGACGGCATGAAGGTCAGGGACGCCGGCAAGTGACCGTTGTACCGCCTGCCACGACGTCGCTGCCCGGCCTGCGTCGCCACGCCCGATCGATCTGGCTCCTTGTTGCGCTCGTCACGCTCGCCGGATTGCTCGCCGCGTCCAAGCTTCCGGTGTCGCTCTTCCCACGGATCGACTATCCGCGCGTCGTCGTTGCGATCGATGCCGGCGATCGCGACATTGCCCAGATGGCGGCGTCGGTGACCCGCCCCGCCGAAATCGCGCTGCGCCAGATCCCCGGCGTCACCCAGCTGCGGTCGACAACGAGCCGCGGCACGGCGGAAGTCTCGCTGACATTTGCCTGGGGCGACGACATGGTCGCCGCGACGCTGGCAACCCAGGGCGCGCTGGCGACGATCCTCCCCGACCTGCCGCCCGGGACGCGCTTCAGCGTGCGCCGGTCCGACCCTACGATCTTCCCCGTCTACGGCCTGTCGCTGACCTCCGACCAGCGCAACGGGGTCGAACTGCAGCAGATGGCCCGGCTTCGGCTGCGGCCCCTGCTGTCGACCGTGCCCGGTGTCGCCGGTGTCGACGTCCTCGGCGGCGGCACCCCCGAGATCGAGGTCGAGGCCGACCCCGCGCGACTGAGCGCGATCGGGCTGACCAGCGCCGACCTCGCTGCCGCACTCGGTGCCTCGAACAGCGTCGCCGCCGTCGGCCGCATCGAGGATCGCCACCGGCTCTACCTCACCCTCGTCGAGAATCGCGTCGTGACCGAGGCCGAGATCGCCGCGGTCCCGGTCAAGTCTGGCACCGCCGGCGGTGCCGGTGTGGTCACCCTTGGTCAGGTCGCGACGGTCCGTCGTGCTTCAGCGCCGGCCTTTACTCGGGTCACGGCCAATGGCACCGACGCAGTGTTGATCAATGTCCGCCAGACACCGACCGCCGACGCCATCGCGCTGGTCGCGGCCGTCCAGGAAAAGCTTCGCAGCGCCGGGCTGCCGGCCGATGTCAAGGTAAGCCCATTCTACGACCAGTCCGAACTGGTCCGCGACGCCGCGACGTCGGTTCGCGACGCCATCCTGCTCGGCGCGGTGCTGGCGGGGCTCGTCCTATTCGCCTTCCTGCGCAGCTGGCGGTTGATGGTGATTACCGCGACGCTCCTGCCCGCCGTGCTCGCCGCCACCTGCCTCGCGCTGCTTGCACTCGGCATGAGCTTCAACATGATGACCCTTGGCGGCATGGCGGCGGCGGTCGGCCTCGTCGTCGACGACGCCGTCGTCATGCTCGAGCACCTCATGCGCCGCCTTCAGGAGGCGCACGGCCCCGAAGGCAAAGCCGCCAGCGTCGAACGGCCGTCGATGCTCGCTGCGGCGCGCGAAATGGGGCGGCCGCTAGTCGGCTCGACGCTGGCGACGATCGTCGTCTTCCTCCCGCTGGCCTTCATCAGCGGCGTCACCGGCGGCTTCTTCAAGGCTCTCGCGGTGACGATGGTCGCTGCGCTCGGCGTCAGCCTCGTCTACGCACGCTATGCGCTGCCCCTCGTTGCCGACGGCTGGCTGACGGTGAAGGACGCGGAGGCTGCCGAGCGCGCGGAGCGATTCACCGGCGGCATGACCCGCGGCTATGCCGGCGGCACCGCGCGACTGCTCCGCCACCCAGGGCTGTTCGTTGCGGTCACGGCACTCGTCCTCGCCGGGATCGGCGCGTTTTCGTGGCTCCACGTCCAGTCGGGGTTCATGCCGAAGATGGACGAGGGCGGCTTCATCCTCGACTATAAGGCGAAGCCCGGCGCCGCGCTGAGCGATACCGACCGACTGCTTCGGCAGGTCGAGGCAATCGTTCGGGCGACGCCCGAAGTTGCAAGCTATTCACGCCGCACCGGCTTCCAGCTCGGCGGCGGCCTGACCGAACCCGACGAAGGCGACTTCTTCATCCGCCTCAACAGCGGCAGTCGTCGCAATATCGAGGAGGTGATGAGCGAGATCGCAGCCAAGGTCGCGGCGCAGGTTCCTGGCCTCCAAGTCGAGACGGCGCAGCTGATGGAGGACCTGATCGGCGATCTCACGGCGGTGCCGCAGCCGATCGAGGTCAAGCTGTTCGGCGACGATGCCGAGCAGCTGGTGAAAGCGGCGAAGGATGTGGCTGCCGGCATCGGCAGCATCCCCGGCGTCGTCGAGGTCAACAATGGCCTGCGCGTTGCCGGTGACGCTATCACGATCGAGGTCGACCGTGGCGCGGCCTCGCTCGCCGGTCTCGATCCCGACGCGGTGACCAAGCAGGTCACTGCCGAAGTCGAGGGCAGCATCGCGACGCAGGTCCGATCGGGCGAGGAGGTCATCGACGTCCGTGTCCGCCTCCCCCGCGACCTGCGCCAGCGGACCGACGCGCTGACAGCGCTGCCGCTGCGTGCGGCCGACGGGCGGACCGTCACGCTCGGCCGGATCGCGAAGATCAGCATCGCTGCCGGCCAGCGGCAGATCACGCGCGAAGACCTCGCCCCGTTTATTCCGGTTACGGCGCGGCTCGAGAACCGCGACCTGGGCAGCGCGGTCAAGGCGGTTCAGGCCAAAGTCGCGGGCCTCCACCTCCCGGCTGGCATCCGCGTCGAATATGGCGGCCTGTATGCACAGCAGCAAAAGTCGTTCACCGACCTTGCCGGGGTGTTTGCCGCGGCACTATTGCTTGCCGCGCTCCTCCTGACCTTCCTGTTCGAACGATGGATATTCACGGTTGCCGTCATCGCCACCGTCCTGCTGTCGGCCTGCGCGGTTCTCGGCGGCCTTTGGCTGACCGGCATCGAACTCGACATCTCGGCGCTGATGGGGCTGACGATGGTCATCGGCATGCTCACCGAGCTTGCCATCTTCTTCCTTGCCGAGATCGATCCCGGCGCCGCGATCACCAGCGAGACGCTGCTTGCCGCCGGCCGCGCGCGGCTGCGCCCCATCGTGATGTCGGCGCTGATCGCCATCCTGACCCTCCTGCCGCTCGCGCTCGGGCTCGGTCGCGGGGCGGGGCTGCAAAAACCGCTGGCCACGGCGATCATCTTCGGCCTCGGCGTGGGCGCAATGCTGATCGTCGTTCTTCTGCCAGCGATCCTGCTTGTCGTTGGCGGTCGCCGGCCAGCGGTGGAAGGTCGGCGCCCGAACTCGACAACGCCCGTTTAGTCACCCGCCGGGGGCAGGAACGCCGGTTCGCCAGGGTCAGCCTTTTGGCACCGCGCTTCCCGAAATACGACCGGCCGGGCGGTCTCCCGGTCCCAGTGCTCTGCGACGCTCAGTGGCCGACGACGAGAACCTCGAACGAGCCGGGGATCGCCTTCGGGCGCTGGCCGGCTTCTGCCGGCGCAAAGCGCGCTGCGGGCAAATAGACGTTCCCGGTGGCCGGATCGACCGCGCCGGTCCGCGAGCCCTTCTGGGTCGGCACGACGCCGATCGCGCGTGGCACGCCCGTCGTGTCGATCGCGGTCAAGGCGCCGTCGCCGCCGGTCGGGACATAGGCACGGTCGCGCCCGGCGTCATAGATCACCGCATCCGGTCGCGAGCCGATGGCGATATCCGCCAGCAGCTTGCCCGACTTCGCCTCGACTACCTTGGCGCGGCTGTTGGCGCAGGCGGCGACGAGATAACCCTGTTTGGTCAGAGCCAGCCCGCCCGGCTCCTCGCAGTCGGCCAGCTTGATCGTCCGCACGATCTTGCGCGCCGCGACATCGATCACCGCGATCTCGCCCTTGTCCTCGACGTTGACGTAGACGCTGCCCTTGCCGTCTACCGCGGCAGATTCGAGCGCGCCCGCCACGGCGACCGTGCCGACGAGCTTCTGCGCCTTCGGGTCGATGACGGCGACGCCGCCGCCGGCGTTATCCATCACCAGCAGCATGCCGGTGGCCGGGTCGTACGCCGCGGCGTCGGGCTTCGTGCCGGTCTTGATCGTCGTCGTCACCGCCCCCGTCGCGGCGTCGAACAGCAGCGCCCCGCCGGTGGTCGTGCTCGTGACCATGCCGATCTTGGAGTTCGGGACCGTCACCGTGCCGTGCGTCCGCGCGGCGGCGACGAGGTGCGGGTTGACCGCGCCGCTCGCGAGATCGATCGTCATGACGCCGTCGGTGCGCGAGACGAGCATCGTCCGCCCGTCGGCGCTGAGGTTGACATAGTCCCACCCGCCGTCGGGGCCCGGGATCCGCTTAGTGATCGTCATGCCGAGATCGGCGGCGATTGCCGGGAGCGCGACGAGTGCCATTGCGGCAGCGGCAAGGAGGCGGAGACGCATGTTATTTCCTCGACTGGCGGGTTCGAATTACAACGTTGGCAGACGCGGATTGGTG
>NZ_JANYGL010000026.1 GCF_025362435.1 Polymorphobacter sp. | reverse complement strand
ACGCGCTGTTCAAGGCACACGTCGCGCGCGTGCAGGAGGCGGCATGAGACTCGTCGTTCTCGGTCTCAGCCTGTCTTCCTCGTGGGGAAACGGTCACGCCACGACCTTCCGCGCCTTGCTCCGCACGTTTGCAGCGCGAGGCCACGACATCCTGTTCCTCGAGCGTGACGTGCCTTGGTACGCCGAACACCGCGACCTGATTGCGCCGGACTTCTGCAGCCTCGAATATTACGCCGACCTCGACGATCTCGCGCGCTGGAGGAGCAAGATCGCGTCCGCCGATGCGGTGATCGTCGGCTCGTATGTGCCGCAGGGCGTCGAGCTCGGACGGCTGGTGCAAGGCTGGGCAAGCGGGACAACCGCGTTCTACGATATCGACACGCCAGTCACGCTGGCGAAGCTGGAGCGCGGCGACTTCGAATACCTCTCGCCCGTGCTGATCCCCGGCTACGACGTCTATCTGTCGTTCACCGGCGGGCCGACCCTGGACCTGCTCGAACGGCATTACGGTTCGCCCGCGGCGCTCCCGCTGTATTGCTCGGTCGACCCGGTTGCCTACCACCAAGTCGACGTGCCGCTGCGCTGGGACCTCTCGTACCTCGGCACCTATAGCGACGACCGTCAGCCGACACTCGAGCGCCTGCTGCTCGCAGTCGCGCGGGCCCGCCCCGACGGACGCTTCGTCGTCGCCGGCCCGCAATATCCGGCAGCGACCGTCTGGCCGGCGAACGTCGAGCGCATCGAGCATCTGCCGCCGTCGGAGCATGCGGCCTTTTATTCCGCATCGCGCTTCACCCTGAACGTGACCCGGGCGGACATGATTGCTGCAGGCTGGTCACCCTCGGTGCGGCTGTTCGAGGCGGCTGCATGCGGAACGCCGATCATCTCCGACATCTGGGATGGCATCGACGATGTGCTGACGCCGGGTCGCGAGATCCTGCTCGCCGGCACCGGCGACGACGTGCTGCACGCGCTGGACCGCAGCGATGCGGAAGCGATCGGCATGGCAGCACAGGCACGCGTGCTGGGCAGCCACACCGCCACTCACCGAGCGGCGGAACTCGAAACATACCTGCATGAAGCCGCGGCACGACGGGCTTGCGCCAGCCCGCAACCCGCAGCCGCGACCGGTTGATGGAGCATCCAGTGAGCAAGGCATCAGGTGCATTGATCGTCGTCGCGGGCGGTGCCGGATTCATCGGCTCGCATCTTTGCGCGGCGTTGCTGGAACGCGGCGACGAAGTGATCTGCATCGACAGCCTGCTGACCTCCCGGCGATCGAACCTTGCAGCGCTGCGCGGGCGGCGCGGCTTCAGCTTTGTTGAAGCGGACATCATCGATGGCCTGCCCGTGGCGATAACAGCGCGCACCAACGAGATAACCCGTATCTACAATCTGGCGTGCGCCGCTTCACCGCCGCAATATCAGGCCGATCCCGAACACACGATGCTGACCAACGTGCTGGGCACCCGCAACCTGCTGCGCCTCGCCGAGGAGAGCGGGGCTCGCTTCCTGCTGACCTCGACCAGCGAGGTCTACGGCGATCCCGACGTCCATCCGCAGCCTGAATCGTATCGCGGCTGGGTGAACTGCACCGGGCCGCGCGCCTGCTACGACGAGGGCAAGCGCGCCGCCGAGGCGCTGACCTTCGACTTCGGCCGGATGAACCGCGCGCAGGTGCGGGTGGCGCGGCTGTTCAACACCTACGGCCCGAACATGCATCCCGACGATGGCCGGGTGGTGTCGAACCTCCTGTGCCAGGCGCTGTCGGGCAACGATATCACCATCTACGGCGAGGGCGAGCAGACCCGGAGCTTCTGTTATGTATCGGACACGGTCGCCGGGCTGATCGCGCTGATGGAGAGCGAGATCGGCGGTATGGAGCCGGTGAATTTGGGCAACCCCGACGAGATGACGGTCAATCAGTTGCTCGGCCTCGTTATGGAGCTGACCGGCACCTCCGCTGCCGTCGTCCACCGCCCGCTGCCAGTCGACGATCCCCGCCGCCGCCGGCCCGACATCAGCCGCGCCGCTCAACTGCTTGGCTGGTCGCCGCGGGTTCCGCTGGAAGAAGGGCTTGCCGCAACCTGCCAGTGGTTCGCCGAGGAGATCGGCGCGACGCGCAATCCGGCGGTCGTCGCCGCCGAGTGACACGGCGGGACGCCGCGGGATGATCGTCTATGGCGATCATCCGGAGGAAGTCGCGGTCGCCGACCAACTGGCGGCGCTCGCGCGGCAGCGACTGGAGGTCATGGCGCAACCCCCAGGCATCGCGCGGCACGCGGGTCTGGCGACATTGTTCATCGAAGTCGGACGGCTGATCCAGGGAATCGCCGACGCGCGCTTCGAAGCGCTTGGCGAAGATAGGTCAAACGAGGGCGTCGATCGACTGATGGCCCATGCCGGGCTGCTGGGCGCTGCCCTGATGATGTCATGGGACAGCGGCTTTACCAGCGTTGCGGCAGTACCCCCGTTACCGCTGCTTACCGATGTTCCAGAAAGGGTAACCCTCAAGCAGCCCGAGGGATACGCGTTCTACGCACTCCATCCCGAAGCTTATGCGGTCGCAGCGCGGCGGCTGCAGCTCGACGGTTCGCCCCGGGTTATCGGTATTCGCAGCATCGGCACGGCCCTGTCGGCGCTGGTTGCCGCTACGCTCGGCGCTCCGACTCCGTTTACCGTCCGGCCTGTCGGCCACCCCTTCGCGCGTCAGTTGCGAATAGCCCCCGCGGCTGTTGCGGCGTTGGTCGTGCCGGACGCCCATTACATCGTCGTCGACGAAGGACCCGGCCTGTCGGGCAGTTCCTTCGCTGCCGTCGCCGATTTTCTCGCCGGAAACGGCGTGCCACGCTCACGGATCGCCTTCCTGCCCAGCCATGCCGGCGATCCCGGAGGCGAGGCAAGCGACGCCTGTCATCTGCTTTGGCGCGAGGTCCAGAGAGTCTCGGCCCCGGTCGAGGAAGTGCTGCCGATCGATCGGCTCGGCAAATGGTTGGAAACGTTGGTAGGCCCCTTGGCGGCACCCCTTGAGGTTGTTTCCGGCGGCAGGTGGCGAACGCTCGTGGGCCACGAAGATTGGCCTGCTGATCCTGCCCGCGAACCGCTCAAATTCCTGGCACGGGCGGTTGGGCAGCGCTGGCTCGTCAAGTTCTTGGGTCTGGGCGTCATAGGCCAGCGCAAGCTGGAGCGAGCCAAGGACTTGGCGGCTGCGGGGCTGATCCCAAAGCCGGTCGGGCTCGCATACGGCTTCATCGTGCAACAATGGGTCGATGCCGAAACCGGAATTGTTCCGACGGTCGCCCAAGTGGCGCATTATCTCGCCACCCGCCGACGCGCACTGGCGCCCCCACGACGGCAGGGAGCATCCTCCGCGACCCTGTTCGACATGGCCCGGATCAACATCACCGAGGCACTGGGAGACGCCGCAGGGTTGCACTTTCAGCTGAACTTCGCGCCCGAGGAGTGGCGCATCACTCCGATGTCCATCGACGGCCGGATGGACCGGTACAAATGGCTGCGCCTGCCTGATGGCACGGTCCTGAAGGCCGATGCGCTCGACCATGATGCCGACCACGACCTGATCGGCCCGCAGGACATTGCCTGGGACGTGGCCGGTGCGATCGTTGAACTCGACCTCGACGAACAAGCCTTGGTCGCCGCGCTCGGCATGGCGGGAGTAGCGCTGGACGACCGGTTGCTTCGCTTCCTCAAGCCTTGCTACCTCGCCTACCGCATCGGCCACGCCAACCGTGCCGCCGGATCGGCGGGCACCGACAGCGATCGCGCCTCGCAGGCAAGCCGGCTGGCTCGCTATCGCGTGTTGCTTGAAGACGTGCTGGTGTCTGCCTGATGCTCGCCGAGGCCCTGACCGAGAGTGCCTCTCTTGATCAGCAGGTCCGTCGTTCAGACCCGGGTGCGTTCACCATTTTTACGAAGACCATGCTAAAGCTTGGCAAGACTAGCCGGGACAGGAGCATATGACCGACATCGCCGGGACGAGGCCGCTGCGCATCGGGATCCTCAGCACCGCCAATATCGCGCGCCACTTCTGCGCCGGTGTTGCGGGGTCGAACAAGGTCGAGGTCGTCGCGGTGGCGAGCCGCGATCTCGCGACGGCGCAGGCCTTCGCCGACCGCAATGCGGTCCCGCGCGCGATCGCCAGCTATGACGCCCTGCTCGCCGATCCCGATATCGACGCGGTGTATAATCCGCTGCCGAATTCGCTGCACGCCGAGTGGACGATCCGGGCGCTCGAAGCGGGCAAGCATGTCCTGTGCGAAAAACCGATCGCCGTCACCGCCGCCGACGCCCGCGCGATGTTTGCCGCCGCCCGCGGCGCCGGGCGGTGCCTCGTCGAAGCCTTCCCCTACCGCGCGCAACCGCAGACGCACGCGGTCGCCGAGCTTGTCCGGTCGGGCGAGCTCGGGCGACTGAGGGTCATCCAGGCGGCGTTCGGCTTTCCCACCGCGAGTACCGCCAACATCCGGCTCGACCCCGCGCTCGGCGGCGGCGCATTGCTCGATGCCGGGACCTACCCGGTCAGCCTGATCCGCCTGCTTGCCGGCGCGAAGCCGGTGCGGGTCAGCGCGTCGGCGACGTGGACCGAAAGCGGGGTCGACGCGACAGTGATCGCCAACCTCGAATTCCCCGGTGGCTTGCTCGCACAGGCGGCGTGCTCGTTCGGCACCGGCGTCTATCGCCGCGCCGTGATCGCCTGTGAGGGCGGCGTCATCAC
>NZ_JANYGL010000021.1 GCF_025362435.1 Polymorphobacter sp. | reverse complement strand
TTCTATGAGGCGCGGGGGCTGGTTCGTGCCCAGCGGTCGGCGGCGGGGCAGCGGCGCTATGGGGCCGACGAGGTCGCCCGCCTCCACCAGGTCACCGTCCTCAAGCGCGCCGGGTTCAGCCTCGCGCAGATCGGCGCGCTGCAGGGCGACCGCTGGCTCGACCTCGACCGGTTGATCGCCACCCAGCTCGCCGATCTGACCGCGCGCCGGGCGAGCATCGACGATGCGCTCGCGGGATTGCGCGCGGCGCAGGCGGCGCTGACCGCCGACGCGACGATCGACATCGACACCTTCTGCGCCCTCATCAGACAAGGAGAGAAGACCATGACCGAACAGACCGCCGCGTGGCAGAAGGTCGTCGACCGCTATTATACCGCCGAGGACCAGGCGCGCTGGCGCGAGAAGATGGGCGCGCTGCCGAACGATTTCGACCCGGTCGCCTACCAGGCGAAATGGGCCGACATCGGCTCGCGCATAGCCGCCGCGCTGCCGCTCGATCCTGCCTCGGACACGGCGCAGGCGTATCTCACCGAATGGAACGCGCTGCTCAAGCCGTTCAACATGGCCGCCGACGCGCGGATGAGGACCGAGGTCGTCGCGCTTTACGAACGGATGGACGAATGGTCGACCGATGCGTCGCCGGGCTTCACCAAGGCGGTGTGGGACTTCATCAAGGCGGCGGCGATAGCGCGGGGTTGAGCGCAAGCTACTCTCCGGGCGCAGGCGCTCCGTAGGCTATCGCGTCGGCACCGGCTCCGGGCCCGAATAATCGTAGAACCCGCGCTTCGTCTTCTTCCCCAGCCACCCTGCCTCGACATATTTCACCAGCAGCGGCGCGGGGCGGTATTTCGGGTCTCCGGTGGCGTCCTGCATGACGCGCATGATCGACAGCAGCGTGTCGAGGCCGACGAAATCGGCGAGCGTCAGCGGTCCCATCGGATGATTCGCGCCGAGCTTGAGCCCGGTGTCGATGTCGACGACCGAGCCGACGCCCTCGCCCAGCGCGAAGATTGCCTCGTTGAGCATCGGGCAGAGGACGCGGTTGACGATGAAGGCGGGGGCGTCGGCGGCCTCGATCGCGGTCTTGCCGAGCTTGGCGGCAAAGCCGTGCATCGCGGTCGCGGTCGCGTCCGACGTCGCCAGCCCGCGGATGATCTCGACGAGCGCCATCAGCGGGACGGGATTGAAGAAATGGACCCCGGTGAAGCGGTCGGGGCGGTCGGTTGCCGCCGCCAGCCGGGTGATCGAGATCGACGAGGTGTTGGTCGCGATCAGCGCATGCGGCGCGAGGTGCGGGCACAGGCCAGCGAAGATCTTCGCCTTGATGCCCTCGTTCTCGGTCGCCGCCTCGATGACGAGGTCGGCGGCGGCAAAGGCGGCAGTGTCGGTGGTCAGCGCGATCCGGGCGAGCGCAGGATCGACCGCAGCGGCGTCGACCGTGCCTTTCTTGACCCCGCGCGCGAGGTTGGCAGCGATCGTCGCCTTCGCCGCCTCGACCCGCTCGATCGCGACATCGGACAGGATGACGTCGTAGCCGGCGAGCGCCGCGACATGCGCGATGCCGTTGCCCATCAGGCCCGCGCCGATAACGCCGATCGTCTGCATGCTGTCGCGCCTTCGTGGTGGAGGAACTTCATAGCGAGGATCGCCGCGGGTTGAACAGCCTGTTGCGTTGCAGCAAAATATCGATGCCGGACGGTCGGCAGGGGTGGAACAACGCCTGTCGCCATCCGATATCCTTATCGGCGCGACCAGCCCGCGCCCGCCAGATCCCGTCAGGAACCCATCATGTCGACGACCGCCAACGCCTATGCGGCGCAGTCCGCGGACACGCCGCTCGCGCCCTTCAGCTTCACCCGCCGCGACGTTCAGCCCGACGATGTCGCAATCGACATCCTGTTCTGCGGAGTCTGTCATTCCGACCTCCACACCGCGCGCAGCGAGTGGGGCGGCACCCAGTATCCGTGCGTCCCCGGCCACGAGATCGTCGGGCGCGTCACCGCTGTCGGCGGCAACGTCAGCAAGTTCGCCGTCGGTGACGTCGTCGGCGTCGGCTGCATGGTCGACAGCTGCGGGCACTGCCCGTCGTGCAATGACGGCGAGGAGCAGTATTGCGAGACGACCGGCTTCGTCGGCACGTACAACGGCACCGACACCGTCCTCGGCGGCTACACCTTCGGCGGCTATTCGGATCACATCGTCGTCGACCAAGGCTTCGTCCTGACGGTCAGCCACGACGAGGCCGACCTCGCTGCCGTTGCGCCGCTGCTGTGTGCCGGCATCACGACCTATTCGCCGCTGCGCCACTGGAAGGTCGGTCCGGGGCAGAAGGTCGGCATCGTCGGGCTCGGCGGGCTCGGCCACATGGGGGTCAAGATCGCGGCCGCGATGGGGGCCGAGGTCTATGTCTTCTCGACTTCGCCGAACAAGCGCGACGACGCGATCCGGCTCGGGGCGAAGGACCTGATCGTGTCGAAGGATGCCGACGCGATGACGGCGCACGCCAACAGCTTCGATTTCATCCTCGACACCGTCGCGGCGAGCCATGATCTCGACGCGCTGACGTCGCTGCTCAAGCGCGACGGGACGCTGACGCTGGTCGGCGTTCCCGAGCATCCGCATCCGTCGCCGACGGTCGGCAACCTGATCTTCAAGCGCCGCTCGATCGCCGGGTCGCTGATCGGCGGCATCGCCGAGACGCAGGAGATGCTCGACTTCTGCCGCGACCATAAGTTGACCGCCGATATCGAGATGATCGCGATCGACGAGATCGACACCGCCTACGACCGGATGGTACGGAGCGACGTCAAGTATCGCTTCGTCATCGACATGGCGTCGCTCAAGACCGCGTAAGCCTACAGGCCGAGGACGGGCGTGATGCCCGTCCCCGAACCGCTCAGCCCTTGACCAGTCCCGCCGCGATCAGGCTCCGCGCGGTGTCGACGATCGTCTCGGCGACGGGGCGCGGGTTCCAGCCGATCACCGCGCGGGCGTGGCTCGCATCGCCGACCCGGGTACGGCCGAGCTCGGGCAGCACCAGCTTGACCTGCTCGTCGAACAGCGCCGAGACGCGGACGAGGAAGTTGGGCAGCTTCATCGTCGGCACGCGCTTCGCCTTGTCGGCGAGGCGGCTTTTCAGGATCGCGGCGACGTCGGCCATCCCCAGATAGTCGCCCGAGCACAGGAAGCGCTCGCCGTTTATCCCGGGCGTAGTCATCGCCGCGACGTGGGCGGCGGCGATATCGCGGACGTCGCAGATGCCGAATCCGATCGCCGGCAGCCCGGGCAGCTCGCCGTTGAGCAGCTTGGTGACGACGACGAGCGACCCCGAAAAGTCGTTACCGAGCACCGGGCCGAGGACGAGCGCGGGGTTGATCGTGCAATATTCCATGCCGCCGCCCTCCGCCGCGACCCAGTCGCGCGCGGCGCGTTCGGCGAGCGTCTTCGACTTGGCGTAGGCGTTGGTGCCGGGCGACGACAGGTCGCTCCAGTCGGCCTCGGTGTACGTCCGGTCCTTGCCGGTCATGCCGTAATACATCGCCGCGACCGACGACGTCATCACCACGCGCTTGACCCCCGCCGCTTTCGCCGCGCGGAGCAGTCGGAGCGCGCCGTCGCGCGCCGGGACGATCAGGTCGTCGTCGGTCTTGACCGCGCCGGTCGGCAGCGGCGAGGCGATGTGCTGCACGAAGTCGCAACCCCCCGCGGCTTCGGCCCAGCCGGCGTCGCTGGTCAGGTCGGCGGCGGTGAGCGGAAGCTCGTCGGCGGTCAGGCCGAGACTCGCGCGGACGGCGTCGCCTTTCGCGAGGCTGCGGATCGTGCCGCTGACCGACCAGCCGTCGGCGACCAGCGCCTTGACGACATAGCCGGCGATATACCCCGACGCCCCGGTAACGAGGACTTTGCCCCTGCTCATGTCGATGCTCCCCAGCCTGCCCTGCGGCGACTCTAGGAGTCACCGCAGGGCGAGTCGAGCAATCGGGCGCGCCTCAGGCTTACGCCGCCTTGGGTGCCGACTCGCGGACGCCGGCGTCGACGTGGTCCTCGAACTGGGCGAAGTTGGCGACGAACATGCCGACGAGCGACTTCGCCTTTGCGTCGTAGGCGTCCTTGTCGGCCCACGTCTCGCGCGGGTTGAGGATGCGCGGCTCGACCCCGGCGACCGAGACCGGCACCTGGAAGCCGAAGTTCGGGTCGGTACGGAACTCGGCGTCGTTGAGGCTGCCGTCGAGCGCGGCGTTGAGCAAAGCGCGGGTGACGCGGATCGGCATGCGGCTGCCGGTGCCGTAGATGCCGCCGGTCCAGCCGGTGTTGACCAGCCAGCAGTCGACCCCGCCCTTGGCAATACGCTCCTTGAGCAGGTTGCCGTAGACGCTCGGGTGGCGCGGCATGAACGGCGCGCCGAAGCACGTCGAGAAGGTCGCGTCGGGCTCGGTGACGCCGATCTCGGTCCCGGCGACGCGCGCGGTGTAGCCGCTGAGGAAGTGGTACATCGCCTGCTCGGGGGTCAGCTTGGCGATCGGGGGGAGGATGCCGAAGGCATCGGCGGTGAGCATGATCACGTTCGACGGTACCGGGCCGAGGTTGTCGGCGCTGGCGTTGGGGATGAAGTCGATCGGGTATGACGCGCGGCTGTTCTCGGCGAGCGTCGCGTCGTCGAGGTCGATCTCGCGGGTGACGGGGTCGATCACGACGTTCTCGAGGACGGTGCCGAAGCGGTGCGTCGTCGCGTAGATCTCGGGCTCGGCTTCGGCGGAAAGCCGGATGACCTTGGCGTAGCAGCCGCCCTCGAAGTTGAACACCGCGGTATCCGACCAGCCGTGCTCGTCGTCGCCGATCAGCGTGCGGCTGGCATCGGCGCTGAGCGTCGTCTTGCCGGTGCCGCTGAGCCCGAAGAACACCGCGGTGCGGCCGTCGGCGCCGATGTTCGCCGAGCAATGCATCGGCATCACGCCCTTGACCGGGAGCAGGTAGTTCAGGATCGAGAACACCGACTTCTTCATCTCGCCGGCGTATTTGGTGCCACCGATGAGGATCGTCTTGCCCTCGAAATCGACCGCGACGATCGTTCCCGACCGGCAGCCGTGACGCGCCGGATCGGCCTTGAAGCTCGGCAGGTCGACGATGGTGAACTCGGGAATGAAATCGGCGAGCGCGGCGGCGTCGGGACGCACCAGCAGCGTGCGGATGAACATCGCGTGCCATGCCAGCTCGGTGATGACGCGGACGTTGACGCGGTGCTCGGCCTGCGAACCGCCGAACAGGTCCTCGACGAACAGCGTCTCCTTGGCGGCGAGCGCGGCGGCGAAGTCGGCCTTGACGTTGGCGAACTGCTCGGGGCTGATCGCCTTGTTGGTCTTGCCCCACCAGATCACCGGGCCGGTCGTCGCGTCGTGGACGATGAACTTGTCGTTCGCCGAGCGGCCGGTGTGCATCCCCGTCTCGACGACGAACGCGCCGTCCTTCGACAGCAGCCCTTCGTGGCGCGCGACGGCGAGCTCGACCAGCGGTGCGGTCGACAGGTTCCAGTGAACCTTCGCGGTCGTCGGGAAGCCCTGGGCGTCGAGGCCGTGGCGGCGGGCGGATACGGTATTCACGGGCGACGTCTCCTCAAGGATGGCGGGCCATATCCCTGCCGATTTTGAGTTCGCTTACAGGATGCGCCGCGGCTCCGTCAAAGGGCGGACTTGCGTGGGGGCGGCGCGAGGGGCAGAGCGGCGCATTCAACTGTCAGGCCATCCCCCCTTATCATGCCCGACACCGCCATCGCCGCCCCCGTCATCGCGCTCGTCGACGACGACCGCAATATCCTGACGTCGGTGTCGATCGCGCTGCAGGCCGAGGGCTTCGTCGTGCGACTGTATTCGGACGGCGCGGCGGCGTTGAAGGCGCTGGTCGAAACCCCGCCCGATCTCGCCGTGCTCGATATCAAGATGCCGCGGCTCGACGGCATGGAGCTGCTCCGACGGCTGCGCGACAAGGTCGACGTGCCGGTAATCTTCCTGACGTCGAAGGACACCGAGATCGACGAGGCGCTCGGGCTGGCGATGGGGGCCGACGATTATATCGGCAAGCCGTTCAGCCAGCGGCTGCTGATCGAGCGAATTCGAGCGGTGCTGCGGCGCGCGGCGTCGCGCAAGGGGCTGCCGCTCGCCGACGGCGAGGCCGCGCCCGCCCCGGCGATCGTCCGCGGGCGGCTGGCGATGGACCCGGCGCGGCACCGCGTCACATGGGGGAATGCGGCTGGCGGAGACGGCAAGGGCGACGTCGCGCTGACCGTCACCGAGTTCCTGATCCTCGAGGCGCTCGCCGCGCGGCCCGGCTTCGTCAAGTCGCGCGACCAGCTGATGGACGCGGCGTACCAGGACGACGTCTATGTCGACGACCGGACGATCGACAGCCATATCAAGCGGTTGCGGAAGAAGTTCCGCGTCGTCGACCCCGGGTTCAAGGCGATCGAGACGCTGTACGGCGTCGGCTACCGGTTCAATGAGGACTGACGCGCCGAACCGGTCGCTGCGGCCGGAGCGCGTCGCATGAACCGCGACCTCGGCGGCGAGGCCCCCGACCGGCGCTTCAGCCTCGCCCCGCGCATCCTCGCGGTCAACGTCTTCGCCATCCTCGCGCTGACCGGCAGCATCTTCTACCTCGATTCGTTCCGCGAGCGGCTGATCGACCAGCGTCGCGCCGAGATGCGGATGCAGGCGGTGCTGATCGCCAGCTTCATGGCCGGGGCGCCGCCCGCAGCACTCCCCGCCATCGCCGCGCGCTACGGCCGGGTCGGCGCGTTGCGGCTGCGCGTCTACGACCGCGACGGCGCGCTCGCCGCCGATAGCTGGCGCGCGACGGGACCGACTTTCGAACTGCGCGACCCCGCCGACGACCCGTTCCGCCGCGACGTCGCGCGCTTCCTCGACCAGATCGTCGAGGCCGTCGGGTCGTTCCCCAAGCTCGTCGATTATGCCGAGCCCGCCGTCGACACCCGCGCCGCGTGGCCCGAGGTCACCGCCGCCGCAACGACCGGCCGGCCCGCCGACACGATGCGCGCCGCCCCCGACCGCATCGTCGTCATCAGCGCGGCGGCGCCGTTGTTCAACGCCGATGGGGCGTCCCCGGCCAGCACGCCGTTCGCGACCGTCCAGCTGACCCGCGATAGCCGCGACATCACCAGCCTCGTCCGCGCCGAGCGGCTGTCGTCCTTCTATGTCTTCCTGTTCGTGCTCGCGGCGTCGCTATTGCTGTCGAACTACCTCGCCTCGACGATCGTTCGCCCGTTGCGCCAGCTCGCGCTCGCGGCGCAGCGGGTCCGGCTCGGGCGCGCGCGCGACGTCACGGTGCCGCGCTTCAACCAGCGCCGCGACGAGATCGGCCAGCTGGCGCGCGCGCTGTCGGACATGACGTTAACGCTGCGCGAGCGAATCGACGCGACCGAGGCGTTCGCCGCCGACGTCGCGCACGAGATCAAGAACCCGCTCGCGTCGCTGTCGAGTGCGGTCGACACCTTCGGCCGGGTCCGCGAGCCGCGGCTGCAAAGCCAGTTGCTCGAGGTCATCCGCACCGATGTCGGGCGGATCGACCGGCTGATCACCGATATCGCCGACGCCAGCCGCCTCGACGCCGAGCTGTCGCGCAGCCGCTACGAGCGCATCGACCTCGGTGCCCAGATCGAGACCCTCGTCGGCGGCTATGCCGGCGCGCCGCTGCCGCGCGGGGTGTCGGTAGCCTATACCGGCGACGACGCCGCGTTCGTCTATGGCGACAAAGCCCGGCTGGCGCAGGTCGCGCGCAACCTGATCGACAATGCGGTGTCGTTCTCGCCGCCGACGGGTGTCGTTTCGGTGTCCGTGACGCGCACCGGCCGCCACGTCGAGCTGCGGGTCGACGACGACGGGCCGGGAATACCGCCCGAAAATCGCGACGATATCTTCCGGCGTTTCTACTCCGAACGCCCGGCGGCGGAGGATTTCGGTCGGCATTCGGGGCTCGGCCTGTCGATCTCGCGGACGATCGTCGAGGCGCACGACGGCAGCATCGTCGCGGCGAATCGTACCGGCGGCGGCGCGCGTTTCACCGTTACGCTGCCGGTGGCGTGACGAATCCTGCGACGATCCACGCGACCGGCGTCGCGATCGGCGCGACGGGCTTCGCGCGCGCGGTGCTGCTGGTTGGGCCGCCGGGGAGCGGCAAGTCCGACCTCGCGCTGCGGCTGATCGATCGCGGGGCATCGCTGATCGCCGACGACCGCGTCGCGCTGACCGCCGACGGCGAGAGGCTCCTTGCTGCACCGCCGCCGTCGATCGCGGGGCTGATCGAGGTTCGCGGCGTCGGCATCGTCGCGGTCCGGCATGTCGCCAACATCCCCGTCGCGCTCGTCGTCGACCTCGCGACGTCCCCCGAACGCCTGCCCGAGGCGACGACGCGCGACGTCTTCGGCCACGCGCTTCCGGTGATCGCCCTCGATCCGTTCGACGCGTCGGCGGCGCTCAAGGTCGAACGGGCGTTGACCGCGTTCGGGCGGCGGGTAGAGACTGCGGTGGTGGATATGCCCGTCTCGCCTTCCGTCGCGTCTTCCGGTGCCGCAACGTCGCCGCGCACCCTCCTCGTCACCGGCATGTCGGGGGCGGGGCGGTCGACCGCGCTCAAGGTGCTCGAGGACCTCGGCTACGAGGCGGTCGACAACCTGCCGCTGGGGCTGTTCGACAAATTGCTCGCGACCAGCGACGGCCACGAGGACCATGACGCCGAGCGGCCGCTGGCGATCGGCATCGATTCGCGGACGCGGGCGTTCGACGCCGACGCGATCGTCGAGCGGATCGGCGACCTCCGCGCCGAGGGCGTCGACATCACATTGGTCTTCCTCGATTGCAGCGGCACCGAGCTGACCCGGCGCTTTTCCGAAACCCGCCGCCGCCACCCGCTCGCGCTCGACCGCCCCGCCGCCGACGGCATCGCCCGCGAGCGCGAGATCGTCGCGCCGCTGCGCCGCGCCGCCGACATCGTCATCGACACGTCGGACTATGCCGTCTCCGACCTGCGCCGCGCGTTGGCGGGACGCTTTGCCCGCGCCGGGATCGACCCGCTGACGCTGACGATCATGTCGTTCGGCTTCGCCCGCGGGCTGCCGCGCGACGCCGATCTCGTCTTCGACGTGCGCTTCCTCGCCAATCCGCATTGGGACGCGACGCTGCGCCCGTTGACCGGCGACGACCCTGCGGTCGGGGCGTACGTCGCCGCCGATCCCGCCTTCGCTCCGGCGTTCGATCGGATCGCGGACCTGCTCCTCCTGCTGCTCCCGCGCTACGGGGCGGAGGGGAAGTCGTACCTCACCGTCGCCTTCGGCTGCACCGGCGGGCGTCACCGGTCGGTCTATGTCGCGCGGATGATGGCCGAGCGGCTGGCGGCGGCGGGATGGGCCGGGTCGGTCGTCCACCGCGACAAGACGAGCGGCGCGAGTGCCGCCGCCGACGGTGCCGGGGCTGGTCACGGCGACGAACCCGCGCTACCGGGCCGCGAGCAGACACGGTGAGGACAGACAATAAGGTGCCGATGATCGGACTGGTGCTGGTGACGCACGGGCGGCTGGCCGCCGAATTCGTCGCCGCGCTCGAGCACGTCGTCGGCGCGCAGACCGCGCTCGAAGGCATCTGCATCGGCCCCGACGACGATATGGAGGTCCGGCGCGGCGATATCGCCGCATCGATCGCCCGCGTCGATCGCGGCTCCGGCGTGATCGTCCTGACCGACATGTTCGGCGGCACCCCGTCGAACCTCGCGATCTCGCTGATGGTGCCGAAGCGCGTCGAGGTCATCGCCGGGGTCAACCTGCCGATGCTCGTCCGCCTCGTTTCGGTTCGCGGCACGATGTCGGTCGCTGCCGCGGTCGATGCGGCGCAGGAGGCGGGGCGGAAGTATATTTCGGTCGCGTCGAAGATTCTCGGTGAGGCGGCTTAAGCCGTGGCGGGTCCGGTTACCGTCCTGATTCGCAACAAGCGCGGCCTCCATGCGCGGGCAAGCGCGCGCTTCGTCACGCTGGCGTCGACCTTCGACGCGGTGGTGACGGTGGCGAAGGACGAGTCGAGCGTCGTCGGCACCTCGATCATGGGGTTGATGATGCTTGCCGCCGCGCCGGGTGACACCGTCGAGCTGTCGGCCGAGGGCGAGCAGGCGGACGAGGCGCTGGCGGCGCTGGTTGCGCTGGTCGAGGGCAAGTTCGGCGAGGATTGAGGCGCGGCGAGGGTTGAGACGGCGCAGATTGCGCGGCCTGATCGAGATCAAAGCTGGCTTAAGTCACAAACTTCAAAATTGTCATCCCGGCGAAGGCCGGGACCCAAGATCACAACCGGCGGTGATCATGGGTCCCGGCCTCCGCCGGGATGACAATTTGATGGGGTATCGCCCCACTAGATCATCGCTTAAGCGCACGACCCCGCGACGAGCTCGATCTGGAATGTCGCATGCCCGATGCCGAAATCATGCTCGAGCATATGCGCCGCTGAGCACAGGAACGCATCGCCCGGGTGCCCGCCGGGACACAGCAGATGCGCGGTTAGCGCCGTCTCGGTCGTACTGACCGGCCAGATATGAACGTGGTGAGTCTGCTCGACTCCGGGCAGCGCTGCCAGCCGCGACCGCACCGCGTCGAGCTCGACCCCCGGCGGGACCCCCTGGAGCGCCAGCGTCATCGAATCGCGCAGCAGCCCCCACGTCCCCCAGATGATCGCCGCGGCGATGACGAGGCTGACGACCGGATCGAGCCACGTCCAGCCGGTTTCGAGGATGACGAACCCTGCGACGACGACGCCCGCCGAAACGAGAGCGTCGGACAGCATGTGGGCGAAGGCGGCGCGGACGTTGATGTCGCCCTTGCGCCCGCGCGCGAACAGCCACGCGGTAACGCCGTTGACCGCGATCCCGGCGGCGGCGACCGCCATGACGGTGATCCCGCCGACCGGCTGCGGGTCGCCGAGGCGGCGGATCGCCTCGAGCGCGATCGCTCCGACCGCGACGAGGAGGAGGACCGCGTTGAACAGTGCGGCAAGAATCGACGAGCTGCGCATCCCGTAGGTGAAGCGCTCGCTCGCCGCGCGTTTGGCCAGCGCCGTCGCGCCCCACGCCGCAGCAAGCCCGGCAACGTCGGACAGATTGTGCCCGGCGTCGGCGAGCAGCGCGACCGAATTCGCGATGAAGCCGTACGCCGCCTCGATGCCAACGAAGCCGAGGTTGAGGACGATGCCGATGATGAAGGCGGTGCTGAAGTCCGCCGGCGGGGCGTGGCTGTGGCCGTGGTGATCGTGGCCGTGCGCGTGCCCGTGCGCAGGAGCGTGCGCGTGGTTGTGCGCATGCCCGCGGTCGTGATGATTGCCGCTCATGCCGCGAACGCCTCCTCAGGAATCGCGTACAACAACTCGGCCCCGCGCGTCACCGGCCCAAGCAAAGCAGTGGCTTGCGGCAAAACCTGCTCGGCGAAGAAGCGCGCCGTGGCGATCTTGGCGCGCAGGAACACCGCATCCCCCTCGCCGGCCGCCAGCCGCTCATGCGCCACCACCGCCTGCCTTGCCATCAACCACCCGCCGATGGTGATTCCGAACATCCGCAGGTACGGCGTTGCCCCGGCGGCGGTGTCGCTCAGCGCCTCGCCGCGGTTCCCCGTTAGCCACACCGTTGCGCTTTCGAGCGCCGCGAGAGCGTCTTCGAGATACGGGCGGAGCAGGCCGAGATCGCCACGCGGCGGCAGGTCGCGAATGTCCTGGCGGACCTCGGCGAACAGCGCCTTCCAGTGCGTGCCGCCGTCCATGCCGAGCTTTCGGCCGACGAGATCGAGCGCCTGGATGCCGTTGGTGCCTTCATAAATCGGCGCGATCCGCGCATCGCGCAGGTGCTGCGCCGCCCCGGTCTCCTCGACAAAGCCCATGCCGCCGAACACCTGGATGCCGATGCTCGCCATCTCGACGCCGATGTCGGTGCAATACGCCTTGGTCACCGGGGTCAGCAGGTCGGCCAGCCCCGCCGCCGCCGTATCGCCGCCCGCATGTGCCCGATCGACCGCGGCGGCGGTGTAATAAGTGAGCGCACGCGCGGCCTCGGTCGTGCTCCGCATCGTCATCAGCATCCGCCGGACATCGGCGTGCTCGATGATCCGGACCGGCGCGCCGCCCGCGCCGAAGCGCGCCGACTGGACCCGGTCGCGGGCATAGGCGACCGCGCCCTGCGTCGCCCGCTCGGCGATGGCGACGCCCTGCAACCCGACGTTGATCCGGGCGTGGTTCATCATCGTGAACATCGCCCGCATCCCCGCACCCTCGGCCCCGACGAGATAACCAACGCACGCGCCATGCTCGCCGAACGCCATCGTGCACGTCGGCGAGGCATGAATGCCAAGCTTGTGCTCGACGCCGACCGCGCGGAGATCGTTGCGCCGGGTGAAGTTGCCGTCGTCGTCGGGCAGGAACTTGGGACACAGGAACAGCGAGATGCCCTTCGTTCCCGGCGGCGCATCGGGCAGGCGGGCGAGGACGAGGTGGACGATGTTCGGCGCGCAATCATGCTCGCCCCAGGTAATGTAGATCTTCGAGCCTTCGATCCGGTACGTCGCGTCGGCGGCAAGCTCGGCCTTGGTCCGCAGCGCACCGACGTCGCTCCCCGCCTGCGGCTCGGTCAGGTTCATCGTCCCGGTCCACTCGCCGGAGACGAGCTTGGTCAGATAGGTTTCCTGCAATTCGGGCGAGGCATGAACCTGCAGCGCCTCGATCGCGCCCTGGCTGAGCATCATGCACAGGCTGAACGCCATGTTGGCGCTGGTCAGCTGCTCCTGGACCGCGCTGGCGAGGACGAACGGCAACCCCTGCCCGCCGTGCGCCGGATGCGCGCCGAGCGACGCCCACCCGCCATCGCCGTAAAGCTTGTACGCCTCGGCGAACCCCGCCGGCAGCGTCACCGCGTCGTTGGCCAGGACGGCGCCCGCCTTGTCGCCGATCGCATTCAGCGGTGCGAACACGCCGCTCGCGAGCTTGCCCGCCTCGGTCAGGATCGCGTCGACCATGTCCGGCGTCGCGCCGTCGAACCCGGGCAGCGCGCTCAGGCCGGGCAGGTCGGCGATAGTTTCGAGGACGAAGCGTTGTTCGGCGATGGGGGCGGTGTAGGTCATCTGATGTCTGTCCGCAGTATCTATGCCGCGCGCTCGTACCGCGCCACGTGGATCGTGTCTTCCCGCTTGCGCGCCTCGGCGATCTCGTAGTTTGCCTGCATTCGCAGCAGGGTGTCCATCTTCACGCCGAACGCCTTCTCGATCCGGAGGGCCATGTCGGGCGACAGGCCGCCGCCAGCATTGAGTAAGGTCGACAACGCCTGACGCGTGACCCCCAGGATCCGCGCGCCGGCCGAGACCGTCAATTCGTTTCCTTCGATGATTTCGGTCTTGATGAAATCGCCGACGTGGCCCGGACTGAGCATCATAACCAAGGCTCCTAATGATAGTCTTCGGGGTCGAGGATCGATATTTCGCCAGCGGCCGCGTCGTTTCGGAACGTCATCCGCCAGTTTGCCGTAACGTGGATGCTCCAGCGGCCATCGCTAAGCCGATGCGGTTTCCACGTCGGAAGGGCGATGAGCTCATCGGAAACCTCCATGGCCTGCAGAAATTCCAGTTGCTTGCGAAGCTTGTCCACCAGCCGTTGATCGAGCTTCGATGAGTCTCCCCGATCATGAAACCGGGCCAGTCCGCGATGAACGATCTGGACGATTTTCACCCCTGAACAATGCGCGTTAAGAATGTCGCCTGTCAAGTGACAGGCGACACTAACCGCACTCAGGTCAGCCTCCGCCCGACCCAGACGACCCGGCCGATGACCGCGACCGTCGCGGGGTCGCAGTCGTCCCAGCTTGGGTAGGCGCTGTTGTCGGAGCGGATCGTCAGCCGCCGTGTCGCCGGGTTGATGCTGAGCCGCTTGACCAGCAAGGCGTCATCGGTCCGCAACACGTAGATGCCGTCGCGCAGGCGCTCGCGGTCGTCGGTGTCGACGAGGATGTTGTCGCCGTCGGCGAGCGTCGGCAGCATCGAATCACCTTCGACACGGATCACCGACAGCGCTTCGGGACGCCCGCTGGCGAGGCCGCGAACCCAGCTCGACTGGAACGCCAGTACCGCGACCGGCACTTCCGCCCCGGGCTCGGCCCCTGAGCCCGCCGACGCGCCGATGTCGAGGTGCGGGATCAGGACGAAATCGCCCGGCGTCGCGGTGATCCCGGCGCGCGCCATCACCGCATGGCCGGCGCGGTCGGCCGGTCCGCCGAGCAGGCGCTCGGCGATGCCGAAATGCGCGGCGAGCTTGCGGCGATCATCCTCGCTCAGCCGTCGCGGCACGCCGCGCTTGACGAATTGCTGGATGTACGTCGGGTTTCGCCCGATCAGCCGCGACAACGAGGCATAATCCTCGCCGTGTTCGGCGATGAGCGCATCGAGCCGCTGCCGAATAGCGACATTTTCCATGCGTGGCGGACCTTTCTTCCGAGACCCAGCTGTTAACGGCGCATAAAGATAGTTTTTTACCTAGACTAGTAGGAAATCACTTTGCATCCTGAGTCGACCGAGCGAGTCGAGCCGGGAGACGATACATGACAAACCTATTAACAGAAATTGAACGGTGCTTACGTCGACGGAACATATCAGCATCGCGCTTCGGACGCGAGGCAGCAAGCGATCCACGCTTCGTTTTCGACCTTCGTCGGGGGCGTGAACCTCGGCCGCGCACCGCCGCGCGGGTGATGACGTTCATCGCATCCGCACCACCGCCCGAGTCGCGGTCGTGAAGCCGATGCTGACTGAGCCGCAAAGACGACTGCTGCGCGCGATCACGCGGCTCCTCCTTCCCCGGATAGGCAGCGATAGGAATTTGCCACTGCTCACGGTCCAATCGATCGAGACGGCGGATTGGGGGAGCCTCACCTTCGCCGGCCAGCGTCACTGGATGACGCTGGTTGTCCCTGACCTGGCGATCGCGGATGTGCCATCGTTCGAGGCGCTCCACCTCGGCGCGGAGATCGTGGCAGAGGCGCGCGTCGTCTCAGTGGTGCCCGTCGGCAGCGGAGTCGTGCTCACGATCGCGGTGATGGTGGTCGAAACCGGTCATTGATGAGCGAGGGTATTTGCGAATCGCCGCAGCTACCGCGCAGCCGGAACCGGAGCCGATCGCGTATCGTTCGTTCGCCCGTGCTCAATTATACCGACACGAGTGAACCAGGCATCGTCCGGCGCAAGCGCGGCAAGCACTGGCATTATTTCGCGACCGACGGGTCGAGGATCACCGCGAAGGACGAGATCGCCCGGCTCAACAAGCTCGGCGTCCCGCCGGCTTATGCCCGCGTCTGGTACAGCCCCGATCCGTTCGGTCACCTCCAGGCGGTCGGCTACGACGCCAAGGGCCGCAAGCAATACCGCTACCACGAGGGCTTCAGGGAGCAGCGCGAGGCCGACAAGTACAGCCGCTGCGGCGGCTTCGGCGAATCGCTGCCGCAGCTCCGCGCAATCGTCGAGCGCGACATCGCCGTGCGCGGGCTGGGGCGAACCAAGGTGCTCGCGGCGATCGTCCGGCTGCTCGACTCGGCGCATGTCCGGGTCGGCAACGACGTTTATGCCAGCGAGAACGAGAGTTACGGCACGACGACCCTGCTCGCCGAACATAGCGCGGTTCGCGGTAACAAGGTCCGGCTCGAATATCGCGGCAAGTCGGGCAAGATGCAGCGCGTCGTCATCGCCGACGAGGCGCTCGCCAAGATCGTCCGGCGCTGCCACGACCTGCCCGGTCAGGCGCTGTTCCAGTATGTCGGCGACGACGGCGAACCGCACCGGATCGGCTCGTCGGACGTCAACGCGTACATCCGCGAAGGCATGGGCGAGGGCTTCTCGGCCAAGCATTTCCGCACCTGGGGCGCGAGCGTGATTGCCTTCACCGCGATCCGCGACGGCGCCCCGACGCTCAAGGCGATGCTCGAACCCGTCGCCGCGGCGCTCGGCAATACCCCGGCGATCAGCCGCAAGAGCTATGTCCACCCGGCGCTGATCGCGCTGGTCAACGACGGCCGGACCGACGAACTCGTCGGCGCCAGGCTGCCGCGCCCGACGCGCTATCTCAGCGCCGCCGAACGCGGGCTGATCGCCTTCCTCGCTAGCGTAGCGTGATCTTGACGCCCCCAGCCCCGGCGCTGAGCTCGAGCCCCTTCGAGGTCGTGTCGAGCTCGATGACGACGCCGCGCTTGTTGCGCAACTGGAGCGCGCCCGAGCCGTTGACGAAGGTCGCGCTCGCCGCGACGCGCGTATAGGTCCCCGCGAAGTCGTCGATGTGCGTCAGGTTGAACACCCGGCCGAAGCCGCGGACATGCGACGCGCCGATGTCGCCCACCGAAATACCGCCGACCTTGAACGGATAGAATTTGTCGCCGAACTGCAGAGTGCCGCCGCCGACATTGCCGCTGAGCAGGAAGCCGAACTGAGTTTCGTCGATCGTCACCGTCGCCGACGGCAAGCGCGGATCGGGCTGCCCGGCGGCGGCGGTCAGCAGGATCAACCCGACCACGCCGAAAAGATATTTGTTCATGTGCTGCCAGCCCCTCGTTGAGGGGCTGGTCTAGCACGATCGTACGCTTCTGCTCAGAAGATCGCCGAAGCTGCGGGCAAGCCCTACTTCAGCGTGATCTTGACGCCACCGGCGCCGGCGCTGAGCTGGAGGCCCTTCGACGTCGTGTCGATCTCGAGGACGACGTCGTGCTCGTTCTTCAGCTTGAGCGCGCCCGAGCCCTTGCCGAGCGTGGCGCTGGCATCGAGCTTCGAATAGGTCCCGGCGAAATCGTCGAGCGAGCGCAGGTTGTAGACGGTGCCGAAGCCCTTGACCTTCGACCCGCCGATGTCGCCGATCGAGACGCCGCCGACCTTGAACGGATAGCTGTGGCCGTGGAAGCGGAGCGTGCCGCCGCCGGTGCTGCCCCCGATGAGGAAGCCGAACTGCGCCTCGTTGATCGTGATCGTCCCCGACCGGACCATCGGCCCGGCGTGCGCGGTGCCGGCGAGAACGACGACTGCGGCGGCGGCGGCCGTCAGGTTCCTGAAGAATGTCATGGTAAAACTCCCTCTGCGATGACTTGCGCCGTTAAACGTTGCGGCGGTGCGATCGGGTACACCGGCGCACGGCCGACCGTCAGCCAAGCCGCGCCAGCGCCGCGCGCAGGCGTTCGGCCTCCGCGCCGCGCGACGCAAGGTCGGCGCGCGCCTTATCGACCGCCTCGGGCTTCGCCTTGTCGACGAAGCCGGGCGAGGCGAGCCGCCCGGTCAGCGCGGCGCGCTCCTTCTCGGCAGCGGCAGCGTTCTTTTCAAGGCGGGCGCGCTCGACCGAGATATCGATGACGTCATCGAGCGGGAAGGTGTACGTCTCGCCGCTGGAAACGATCTGAGCATATTGTCCTCTCGGCGCGACTGGGAAAAACCAGCTACCGACCCGCGCCATGCGCGCTAGGAGGTGCATATTTTGATCAAGGCGCACCAAAGTTCGGGGTGACGGGCTCTCAGCGCGCAGCTCGATTTTTGCAGCGACAGGTACATTGAGATCGTTGCGCATTGTCCGGATGCCGCTGACCAGATCAATCAACCAGTCGATGTCGGCACTCGCCTCTGCATCGATGAGCCCTTCGTCGGTCACCGGCCATGCCGCGATGATCAGGTCGTGATCGCGCTTTCCCAGCTTGTGCCACAGCTCCTCGGTGAGGAACGGCATCACCGGGTGGAGCATGACGAGGATCTGGTCGAGCGCCCAGCCGGTGACCGCGCGCGTCTCGGTGGCAACGGCGGCGTCGGCTCCCTCGGCCAACAGTGGCTTGGTCAGTTCGAGATACCAGTCGCAGAAGCGGCTCCAGACGAACTGGTACGCGGCCTCGGCATAGCCGTCGAAACGGAACGCGGCGATCGCGCCGTCGAGCGCACGGGCGGTGGCGACGACCTCGCCGATGATCCAGCGGTTGACCGGGGCGGTCGCGGGCGGAGGCGCGGCCGACGTCGAGCCGGAAATGCCGTTCGACTGGCAGAAGCGCGCGGCGTTCCACAGCTTGGTGGCAAAGTTGCGATAGCCTTCGACGCGCCTCTCATCGAGCTTGATGTCGCGCCCCTGGCTCTCCATCGCGGTCAGCGTGAAGCGCAAGGCGTCGGCGCCGTAGCGGTCGATCAGCGCCAGCGGGTCGACCGTGTTGCCCTTCGACTTCGACATCTTCGCGCCCTTGGCGTCGCGGACAAGGCCGTGGCAGTAGACCGTGGCGAACGGCACCTCGCCCATGAAATGCAGCCCCTGCATCATCATCCGCGCGACCCAGAAGAAGATGATGTCGAACCCGGTGACGAGGACGTCGCCGGGATAATAGCGGGCGAGTTCAGGTGTTTGCTCGGGCCAGCCAAGAGTGCCGAACGGCCAGAGGGCGGACGAGAACCAGGTGTCGAGGACGTCGTTATCGCGGGTCAGCACCGCGTCGGGACCGGCGAGCGCCTGTGCCTCGGCCTCGGTCGTCGCGACGTAGACCTTGCCGTTGGCGTCGTACCAAGCCGGAATCTGGTGCCCCCAAGTGATCTGCCGCGACACGCACCACGGCTGGATGTTGTCCATCCAGTTGAAGTACGTCTTGTCCCAGTTCGCCGGCACGAACTTCGTCTTGCCCGACCGCACGGCTTCGATCGCGGGTTTCGCCAGCGTCGCCGCGTCGACGTACCATTGGTCGGTCAGATACGGCTCGATGACGACGCCGGAGCGGTCACCGTACGGCACCTGGTGTTTGTGCGGCTCGATCTTGTCGAGCAGGCCGAGCGCGTCGAAGTCGGCGATGACCTTCTTGCGCGCCTCCTCGCGGGTCAGCCCGCGATACTCCTCGGGGCAGGCGTCGGACATCGTCCCGTCGGGGTTCATGAGGTTGATCAGCGGAATGTTCGCCGCCGGATGCCGCGCCGCGAGGGCGAAGTCGTTGAAGTCGTGAGCGGCGGTGATCTTGACCGCACCGCTGCCGAAGTCGGCCTCGACATAATCGTCGGCGACGATCGGCAGCAGCCGGTCGACCAAAGGCAGCTTCGCATAAGTGCCGACGAGGTGCCGGTAGCGCTCGTCGTTCGGGTTCACCGCAACCGCGCCGTCGCCGAGGATCGTCTCGGGGCGCGTCGTCGCGATGGCGATATACCCCGATCCGTCGGCGAGCGGGTAGCGGAAGTGCCACATCGACCCATCGATTTCGCGATACTCGACCTCGAGGTCGCTGATCGCGGTCTGAAGCTTAGGGTCCCAATTTACCAGCCGTTTGTCCCGGTACAGCAGCTTCTGGTTATACAGGTCGACGAAGACCTTGGTCACCGCCGCAGAAAACCCCGGGTCCATCGTGAAGCGCTCGTGTGCCCAGTCGCAGCTTGCGCCGAGCCGCCGGAGCTGGCGGGTGATGGTGTCGCCCGACTGCGCCTTCCACTCCCAGACGTGCGACAGGAATGCCTCGCGGCTCATCTCGGCGCGCTTGAGGCCCTGGGCGGCGATCGTCCGCTCGACGACCATCTGCGTCGCGATCCCGGCATGGTCGGTGCCGACGACCCACAGGGCATCGCGCCCCTTGAGGCGGTGGTAGCGGATCAGCACGTCCTGGAGCGTGTTGTCGAGCGCATGGCCGATATGAAGCGACCCCGTCACGTTCGGCGGCGGGATGACGATGGTGAATGGCTTTGCGTCGGGCCGCTCCGGGCGGAATGCGCCGGTCGACTCCCAGTGCGCGTACAGCCGCGCCTCGATCTCGGCGGGGTCGAAGGTCTTGTCGATGATATCGGGATTGGTTTCGGTCATGTGCGTCTTTTGCGGATCAGCGCAGCGGCGGCAAGCTCTGAGCGAGGCCGGCGGCCTCGAACTCGGTTCGGAGCGCGGCGCGCGGGCGGCGATGCCAGACGATCGGGGCAGCGCCCGCCTTCGTCGCCATCAGTTCGGGCTCACCCGCCGAGTTATCGAAGACGATGAGCTGGTCGACATGGTCGGCGAACCACGCAAGCTGTTCGAAAGACCGCGTGCGCCGCGACCGGATCTTGTCCTCCGGCACGTCGTGGCCGCCAGTCTGAACGCGAATCCGGACGCGGTCGATCTGCAACGCCACCCGGTCGAGCAGGACGAAGATCATGCGGACGTCGAAACCGCGGGCATGGGCGCGGTCGACGAGGGCCCGGTATTTAGGGGACGACAGCACCGTTTCGACGCCAATCGTCTGGTACACGTCGATCGAGGCGTTGAGCCAGACTTCGACCCGCTGGACAGCTGCAAGGTTGGCGGCGGTCAGTTCGAGCGCTTCGCCCTCGGCGATGCTGGCGGTCAGCAGGTCGGGATTGATGATCCAGACCGCTCCGCTCCACCCGGCGATATCGGATTTCTTGTAGAGTGAGCTTTTACCGCTGCCGTTGGGACCAGCGACGATCCACAGGATCGGCCTTTCGATGTTACTCGGCCGCCGGAAGGGCGCGGGCGCGCTTGCGCTGTTCGGCACGGATACTGCGGACGCTCGAGCGGAAGGCGGCGAGAATGTCCTCGGCCAGCGTCGGGCTGTTCGACTGGATGACCTTCTTGCGCACGGTGGTGCCGTCGGCGAGACGATAGGTACGCGTCTCGAGATCGCTCGGTCGAATCTCAGCCTTGGTCGCCATCGCCGTCTCCTCGCACCCGATATAGCAAGTTGCCGCGCGGCTTCCAACGCGTCGCTGCCGTTCCGGATCAATCCGTGCGCGCCGCTGGTAGCGAAAGCTAGTCGGTTCGCCCGGTCAGCTGCCGGATTTCGGCGTGCGTCGCTTTTTCCACGATCTCGGGCATGTGCGTGTCGAGCCATGCCTGCAGCATCGGTCCGACCATCGCGCGGACGACGTCATCGAGCGAGGCGCTGACTTCGGCAGCCGTCAGCGCGGGCTCAGGCGCTGACGGGCGCGCCGCGGCAGGCTGGGCCGGGACGGCGGAGGGGACGTCGTCGGCGAGGCTCGCGCGGATCGACGCCATGATCGCGTCGATCGATTGCGGCAGCTCGCCCTCGGGGGTCACCGCTGCGGTCCGATCGGCAGCGACTTCGACGCGACCACCGGGTCGGGCAGCGGCAGCGGCGCGGGGTCGTTGTCGATGTCGTAGTCGCCCCATTTGTGGCGGACGCGCGCGGCATTCTCGGTCGAGTCGAAATGCTCGCCGGGTACCGCGAGCGGGTCGGCTTCGGCCTGTCCGACCGCGGCGAGCAGCGTGTAGCCGGCGACATATTCATCACGGCGCGCGGCGGCGAGGTTGACCCGGGCGACGACGAGTTCCTGCTCGGCGTTGAGAACTTCGAGCACCGTTCGCGTGCCGACCTGATTCTCCTGCGTCACGCCCTGAAGCGCGAGCTGGTTGGCCGTGACCGAGCTTTCCGACGCGGTGATAACCGCGCGCGCGGTGGCGACCGAGACGAAGGCGTTGCTCGCGGTCTCGACCGCCTGCCGTCCGATGAAGCCGATCTGCTCCATATACTGGCTGCGCACCGCCTGTGCCGCGCGGATCTGCGAGCCGTTGAGCCCGGCCTGGTACAGCGGCACCGTCAGCGTCAGCCCGCCGGTCTGCTGAAAGGCGTGAAAGTCGCCGCCGACGATCGCCGCAGCGCCGGTCGATCCGCCCCCAGCCAGTCCCGTCCCAACTCCGCTCGAACCGGTGCCGGTCGAGGTGATGCCCGCGGTGCCGGCCTGGGTATAGGTGTAGTTCACGCCGACGCCCGCAGTCAGCGTCGGCAGGCGCTGGCGTTCGATCGTGCTGACGTCGTAGCGCGCCGCTGCCTCGTCGAAACGCGCGGCGACGAGCGAGGGGTTGTTGGCGTTGGCGAGGTCGGTCGCCTGGCCGACGGTCCCGGGCAGGACCGGCAGCGGCGGCAACGGCGCGAGCGCGACCGGCGGGCGGCCGACGACGCGGAGATAGGCGTTCTTGGCGGTGTTGAGCTGGCCCTGCGCGACGACGAGGTTCGACTGCGCGTTCGCTAGCCGCGCGTCGGACTGGGCGACGTCGGTCCGCGTCAGGTCGCCGACCTCGAAGCGGTCGCGGCTCGCCTGGAGTTCGCGCTGGAGCACCTTGACCTGGTTCTCGTTCAATTCGACCACCTGCGCATAGCGCAGGACGTCGGCATAAGCGGTGACGACCGCGAGCAGGACATTGTCCTCGACCGCGCGAAGGCGGGCGCGCGCGGCGTAGATGCGGTTTTCGGCGGCGCTCGTCGCGGTTCGGGTCCGGCCGCCGCGATACAGCGACTGGTTGAGATTGAGCGCGCCATTGTAATAGCGGCCGCCGTCGCGGTTGAAATCGTTGGCGCTTTGCTGCGCGGTGCCGGTGGCGTTGACCGTCGGGCGTCCACTGGCGAGCGCCTGCGGCACGCCCTCGTCGGTCTGGCGGACGATCGCGCGCTGGACGGTCAGCTGGGGATTGGTCTCATACGCTGCGGCGAGCGCATCGGGCAGCGTGTCGGCGGCTGCGGAAACCGCGAACCCCGTCGTCCCGACCGCGGCAACAACCGCGGCCAGCACCGTCAAACGCGTCATTCCGCACATCCCCAACGCTCTTAAAAAACGAATTTCGGCGCGCGACCGAAGCCGGGCAGCGCGACCGCGCCGGTGTCGAAGAAGCCGGTCCCGGCGAAGTGCCCCCCGGCGACGCGCCCGACCGTCGCCCGCCCGACCCCGTCGTCACCGATCATCACCGCCGCCAGCCGTCCGTCGTCGGCACTTTGCGCGAGCAGTTCGGGCGGCAGCACCGCCGCCGCGCCGTCGATGAAGATCAGGTCGTATGGCGCATTGTCCGCCCAGCCGGCGGCGAGCGGACCGGTGACGACATTGACGCCGTTGGCCTTCGCCGCGAGCGCGAGCCCGGAGTTTTCCTCGAGCGCGGTGACGTGGCGGCTAAGCTGGCCGATGATCGATGCCGCATAGCCGGTCCCGGCACCGACGACGAGAACGCGGTCGCCGGGCATGATCCGTGCGTGCGTCAGCAGCAGCCCGGTGACCAGCGGCTCGAGCAGCCAGCGCCCGGACGCGATCTCGATCGCGGTGTCGGCATAAGCGAGTCCAGCGCGGGCGGGGGGGACGAAGCGCTCGCGCGGCACGGCACGGATCGCGGCCAGCACCGCCGGGTCGTTGACCCCGGTCGGACGCAACTGGCTGTCGACCATCGCCTCGCGCATTGTTTCGAACATCATCCGGGTTACGCCGCTCCGTGCCTAGGTGAGTTATAGGGATAATACAGTTGCGACGCAATACCGCGACCGGCCCTTGGTGCGAAGCGTCTAGCGGGCGCGGTTGCAGTCGCCAAGCGATATGGCTACACCCCGCGGCCAGCGCCGGCCCGATGGCGGAGTGGTGACGTAACGGACTGCAAATCCGTGCACCCGGGTTCGATTCCCGGTCGGGCCTCCATATATGCGCTGGCATGGACACCATGACCGACCGGTTGTTGCTCGCTTCGATCCACGACGTCGGGCCGAAGTTCGAGCGCGAGGTCGACATCCTTGCTGCCCGCCTCGACCGGCTGCTCGGCGGGCCACGCTTCGCCATGCTCGTCGTGCCCGATCACTGGGACGCCGCTCCGCTGAGCGCCGCACCTGCTTATGCCCGCCGGTTGCGCGGCTGGGCCGATGCCGGGGTCGAGATGTTCGTCCACGGCTGGAACCACCGCGACGCCGCCCCGGCGGGCTTCGCTGCCCGCCACATGACGGCGGGGGAGGGCGAATTCGCCGCGCTGGGCCGAACCGAGGCGCTGGCACGGATGACGCGGGCGCGGGCGGTGGTCGAGGACGCGACGGGGCGAGCCGCGGCAGGGTTCATCGCCCCGGCATGGCTGTATAGCGACGGCACCTGCGCCGCGCTCGCCGATGCCGGGTTCGCGCTTGCCGAGGATCATTTCCGCGTCTGGCGCCCGGCCGACGGCACCGCGCTGACCCGTGGCCCGGTGATCACCTGGGCGTCGCGGTCGCGCTGGCGGCGGCTGAGTTCGCGGGCAGTCGCGGGCGCGGCGCGAACCGCGCTCGGCGGCCAGCGCGTCGTCCGGATCGCGGTCCATCCCGGCGACACGGGCGAGCCGTCGATCCTCGCCAGCATCGACGCCACCATCGGTCGCTTCGCGCGATCGCATCGCCCCGGGCGCTACGCCGACCTAGCCGGTCATGGTTACGATTTCGCAGCCTTGCTTGCCACGCCAAGGTCACAATGACATTGCACAGCGGTGGCGACAGGGGCAGTTCAAACGGCTTTGAGGACACAGACGCGGTGCACGACCTTGGTCGACTCAGCCCGGCGGGCGCCACTCCGGCGGGTTCGGCAAGCGCCGCCGCGCATATGAGCGCGACCCCGGCCGAGCCGCGCACCCTCGGCCAATCGATCTTGCGCTGGGTCGGACCGCTGGTGTCGCTGGCGATCGTCGCCGTCGCGGCGAATCACTTTCGCGGCAGCGACTGGCACCGGATCGCGGCGCTGGTCCCGCGTACGCCGTTGTTCTGGGCGGTGTTCGCCTGCGCCTATTTCGCCCAGCCGATCATGGACTTCGTCATCTTCCGCCGGCTGTGGGGGATACCGGCATCGGGCTTCCCGGCGCTGGTGCGCAAATATGTCTCCAACGAAGTCCTGCTCGGCTATTCGGGCGAGCTTTATTTTTACGCCTGGGCCCGGCGGCGGGCGACGCTGCCCGGCGGCCCCGCGGGCGCAATCACTAGCGGTGCGCCGTTCGGGGCGATCAAGGACGTCGCCATCCTGTCGGCGCTGGTCGGCAACGCGGTCACGCTGGTGATGTTCGTCTTCGCCTATCCGACGCTCGAACGCCTCAACATGGGCCTCAGCGGCAAGACGCTGTTCACCTCGATTGCGGTCCTGCTCGGCTCGTCGCTGGTCGTCATGCTGCTCCGCGGCCGGGTGTTCAGCCTGCCGCGCCGCCAGCTCGCCTTCGTCACCGGCATGCAACTCGTTCGCGTCCTCGGCTCGGCGACGTTGCTGGCGATCATGTGGAGCCTCGTCCTGCCGACGGTGCCGTTCATCTATTGGATGATGCTGACGACGCTGCGGCTGTTGATCTCGCGGCTGCCGCTGGTGCCGAACAAGGACGTCGTTTTCGCCGGGGTGGCGGTGCTGATCGTCGGCACCGCGTCGGGCATCGCGCCCTTGATGGCGATGATGGCGGGGTTGCTGATCATCGTCCATGTCGCGGTCGGCGGGGTGCTCGTCGCGTCCGACCTGCTCGGGCTGGAGAAGCCGGCATGATCGCCTTGCTCGCCGCCGCCATCCTCGCCGCCACAAACACCATGCCGGAGGCGCCGGTGCCCGACTACGGCATCGCCGAGGGCATGTGCCGCGCCCACGAGAAGGGTCCGGCGCTGCTCGTCACCGCCGCTGGGTTGAAGGACCGCACCGGCAAGCTGCGCCTCGAACTTTACGCGCCGAACGATGCCGAATTCCTTGCCGACGACCGCGATCTCGTCCGCGACGGCAAGGTCTTCCGCCGCACCACCATCGACGTTCCCGCTGCCGGGCCGGTCGAGTTGTGCGTCCGGGCGCCGCACACCGGCACCTGGTCGGTCGCGTTGATCCACGACCGCGCGGGCGCGAAGAAGTTCAAGCTGTCGTCCGACGGCATCGGTTTCGGCGGCAATCCTCATCTCGGCCTGTCGAAGCCGCACGCCGAGGTTTCCGAGGTCGAGGTCGGTCCCGGGGTGACGCGAAGCTCGATCCGGCTCAATTATCGCCATGGGTTGTTTTCGTTCGGCCCGATCGAGGACGCCAAGTGAAGATCGTCGATGTCTGCGCCTTCTACACTCCGACCGGCGGAGGCGTGCGGACCTATATCGACCGCAAGCTCGCTGCCGGCCCGGCCGCCGGGCACGAGGTGACGATCATCGCGCCGGGCGCGACGAACGGGGTCGAGCAGCGCGGTCCCGGCGCGAAGATCGTCTGGCTCCAAGGTCCACTGTTCCCGATCGACCGCAACTACCGCTACTTCGCCGACGAGGTGGCGCTCCACGCCGCGATCACCGCCGAGGCCCCTGACATTCTCGAGGCGTCATCGCCGTGGCGCAGCGCGTCGATGGTCGCGCGCTGGCCGGGGTCGGCGCCGCGGTCGCTGTTCATGCACGCCGATCCGCTCGCAGCATTCGCCTATCGCTGGTTCGAGGGGCTGGCGTCGCCGGCGGTCGTCGACAAGGGCTTCGACTGGTACTGGCGGCACCTGCTGCGCCTCGACCGCGACTTCGACATGGTCGTCAGCGCGTGCGACAGCCTGACCGATCGGCTCGCTGCGGGCGGCCTGCGCCGCGTCGTCACCAACCCGATGGGGATCGACCCCGACGTGTTTTCGGCGGGCCTGCGCGACGAGGCGCTGCGCCGCCGCCTGCTCCACCAGTGCGAGCTCGGCCCCGATGCGACCCTGCTCCTCGGCGTCGGGCGGCACGCGCCGGAAAAGCGCTGGCGGATGATCGTCGAGGCGGTGATGTCGGCGGCGTACAACCGCCCGATCGGCCTCGTTATCGTCGGATCGGGACGCGATTCGGGGAAGATCCGCCGGACGATCGGCGGCAACCCGCACATCCACCTCGCCGAGCGCACCTCGGACCGCGCCGAGATGGCGCGCTTCATGGCGAGCGCCGACGCGCTGATCCACGGGTCGGAATCGGAGACCTTCTGCCTCGTCGCCGCCGAGGCGCGGGCGTCGGGGCTCCATTTGATCACCCCGGATCGCGGTGCGGCTGCCGACCACGCCCGCCAGTCGGGCGGGACGATCTTTGCTTCGGGCGATGCCACCAGCGCCGCCGACGCGATCGGGCGCTTCGTCGATGCCCGTATCGCGGGGACATTGCCGGCGCCGCCGACGACGCCGGTGCGGACGATGGACGATCATTTTGCCGCGCTGTTTGCCAGCTTCGAGGCACTGCGCCAGCCGCTGCGGCGCGCCGCGTAGAGACCTCTACGGGTTCGCCGCGAGATGGTCGGCGATCTCGTCGAAGAAGCGTTCGAGGTTGTGGATGACGTTGACCTTGAACTCGTAGTTCACCTCGGACGATGACGATTCGATGATCTTCGATTCGTCGACCTTGGCGGTGTAGATCGTCGCCAGCTCGCGGACATACGCCGGGGTCAGGTCGATCTGGCCGAGCTCGTCGAGGATGCGCAGCTGGACGACCATCAGCTGGCGGGTGAGGATTTCGAGCGCGGTGATCCGGGCGACGGTCGCGACCGGATCGAGATGAACTTCGCTGTCGTCTTCCATGCCGCCCAATTTAGCGGCAAGAAAAGCCATGTCCAATCGCGCCCTGTCCTCCCGCCAACTGACCGCCCGCATCGAACGTTTCCCGGTCCGCGGCAGCTTCGTCATCGCGCGCGGGGCGAAGACCTTCGTCGATGTCGTCGTCGCCGAAATCGGCGATGGCGGGCACGTCGGGCGCGGCGAGGGGACCGCGATCTATTACCGCGGCGAGAGCGCTGAAACCGTGCTCACGCAGGTCGAGGACGCGGCACCGCTGGTCGCATCGGGGGCGACCCGCGCCGACCTGCTGACCGCGATGCCCCCTGGCGCGGCGCGCAACGCCGTCGATGCGGCATTGTGGGACTTGGAGGCGAAGGCGAGCGGCGTGCCGGTGTGGCGGACGATCGGGCTGCCGCAGCCGCGACCGCTGCTCACCGCCTATACCATCAGCCTCGGCGAGCCCGGCGCGATGGAGGCCGCCGCGCGCGCCGCCGGGCACCGCGAACTGCTCAAGATCAAGCTGTCGGGCGCGGGTGGTGGCTCCGAGGATCTGCTGCGTGTCGCCGCGGTGCGGCACGGTGCGCCTGATGCGCGCCTGATCGTCGACGCCAATGAAGCGTGGGGAGACCTCGATATCGAGGCGATGGCGCAAGCAATGGCCGACCTCCGCGTAGAATTGATCGAGCAACCCGTCCCCGCCGGGTCCGATCATTTGCTCGATAAGGTCCGGTCTTCGGTCCCGTTGTGCGCCGACGAGAGCGTCCACGACCGCGCCAGCCTCGACGCCGTCGTCGGGCGCTACCGCTTCATCAACATCAAGCTCGACAAGGCGGGCGGGCTGACCGAGGCGCTGGCGCTGGTCCATGCAGCGAAGGCGCGCGGCATCGGCGTGATGACCGGGTGCATGCTGTCGACCTCGCTCGGCATCGCCCCGGCGTTCTACGTCGCGATGCAGGGGATGTACGCCGACCTCGACGGGCCGCTGCTGATCGAGGACCGTGCAGGGGGAATGCGCTTCGACGGGTCGGATGTCTCGCCGCCCGAACGCGAGCTATGGGGCTAGGCGCGCGGCGCGTTGGCTTCCGGGAACAGCGACAAAACAACGAGGTAGCGTCTTCGTTTCGGTCCCCGATGGGCTGCTCGCGGGTTAACCCTGCGACCCTTTCAGGAGAAACCGCATGCAGCTCGCCCATGGTACGATCGTCGCCGTCGCCGACGGGGAGAAATTGACGCTCTACCGCAACGGCGGCAGCGATTCGGCGCCGCAGCTGACCGCGATCGGCACCCCCGGCGTCGGCAACGACAACATCGCCTCGGGTGGCCGCCACCACAGCAGCTCGGCCAACCCCGACGATTCGCAGCTCGTCGAGGACGGGCACGCCGGCGCCGTCGCCAGCCTGATCAACAAGATGGCATTAGAAGGCGAGATCGACGCCCTCGTCGTCGTCGCCCCGCCGAAGACGCTCGGCGAGCTGCGCAAGCACTGGCACAAGGTCACCGAGGGCAAGATCACGGGCGAAGTCGGCAAGGAAATGACCGGTGCCTCGGTCGCCGACATCGCCGCGATGCTCGCCAAGGCGTAAGTCGAGCGACCCTTCGCCGACCCCCCAGGCCGGCGAAGGTGTCAGCGGCAGGGGGTGATCGTCTTCGGCGCCGCGCGCGGGACGAACACCGCGAGGTAGATGCCGTCCTCGATCGTGTGCGTCGATTCGCGAGCAAAACCCATCGCGCCGAGCTCGCATTCGAGCAGCGGTGGCGGCGTGCCATGGTCGCCGGTCGCGCGGTCGGCATCGACGATGGCGACGCGCCCACCCGGCTTGAGACTGGCGCGGACCCGCCACAGCAATGCGAACGGCTGGGTGATCTCGTGGTACATGTGGACCATCAGGACGACGTCGGTGCTGCTCCGCGCCAGCCCGACATTGTCGGCGCGACCGAGTTTGGTCGTGACGTTGTGCAGCGGCTTGACCCGCCGGGCGAGCTTGGCGACAGTCGCCTCGTCGATATCCTCGGCGACGACATGCCCCGTCCGCCCGACCGCGCGCGACAGATGCGGCTCGTAATAACCCTCGCCCGCACCGACGTCGGCGACCGTCTTGCCGGTGAGGTCGCCGAGCACCGCAATCACCTTCCCGGCTTCGCCGAGATGCTCGCGCTCGTCCTCGGTCGCCCAGCGCGGCGAGACGATCGGCGCAACCGGGCGCGACAGCGCGGGAAAGTCGGGCTCGGGCGCGTGATTGCGGAGCGTCCCGCTGACCACCGCCGTCGCGGCGGCGGCAATCGCGACCAGCCCGATGACGGTCGGCAACGGCTTCACCGCGGCGCGATGACCATCAGCATCTGCCGGCCTTCCATCTTCGGCAGCTGCTCGACCTTGGCATAGTCGACCGCATCGTCGCGGACGCGCTCGAGCAGGCGCAGGCCAAGCTCGCCGTGGCTCAACTCGCGGCCGCGGAAGCGCAGCGTCAGCTTGACCTTGTCGCCCTCCTCGATGAAGCGCTGGACCGCCTTCATCTTGGTGTCGTAGTCGTGATCGTCGATGTTCGGACGCATCTTGATCTCCTTGATCTCCTGCGTCTTCTGGTTCTTGCGGGCAGCAGCGGCCTTCTTCTGCGCCTCGTACTTGAACTTGCCGACATCGAGGATCTTGCACACCGGCGGGTCGGCACCCGGCGAAACCTCGACGAGGTTCAGGCCGACTTCGTGCGCGGTGGCGATCGCTTCCTTGGTGTAGAGAACACCGAGATTTTCGCCGTCCTGGTCGATCACACGGACCTTGGGAACGGTGATGAATTCATCGTAGCGCGGGCCGTTCATCGGCACCGGGGCATTCTGCGGACGGCGGGTCATGGGGGGTGGTATGGCGTGGTCTCCTGGGGTGATTCTCGGGGAATACTTTATGTAACGCTTTTCGAGTGATTCCGAAAGGCGGCGGCAAGCGGAATAACGCGGCCCTTTCCGCCGCCGCGCGCCTTCCTACATTGGGGATAACCACTCCCCATTTGTCTGAAAGCACCTCCCCTCACATGGCAGATTTTCCCGACTGGCACGGCACGACGATCGTGTCGGTGCGCAAGAACGGCCGCGTCGTCATCGCCGGCGACGGCCAGGTCACCGCCGGGCAGACGGTGATGAAGTCGAACGCGAAAAAGGTCCGGCGGCTCGGCAAGGACGGCGCGGTCATCGGCGGGTTCGCCGGCGCCACCGCCGACGCGTTCACCTTGTTCGAACGCCTCGAGGCGAAGCTCGACCGCTTTCCCGGGCAATTGACCCGTGCCGCGGTCGAGCTCGCCAAGGACTGGCGGACCGATCGCTACCTGCGGCGGCTCGAGGCGATGATGATCGTCGCCGACAAGGACGTGACGCTGATCCTGACCGGGACCGGCGACGTCCTCGAACCCGAATTCGGCGTCGCCGCGATCGGGTCGGGGGGCAATTACGCGCTCGCCGCCGCCCGCGCCCTCGCCGACACCGACCTCGACGCCGAGGCGATCGCCCGCAAGGCGATGAAGATCGCCGCCGAGGTCTGCGTCTACACCAACGACAATGTCACTTTGGAATCAATCGGATGAATGTGATGTCCCCCATCGACGTGCCAACCGCATTCGAGGCGCTGACGCCCTCTGCCGTCGTCGCCGCGCTCGACCGCTACATCGTCGGCCAGGGCGACGCCAAGCGCGCGGTCGCGGTCGCGCTGCGGAACCGCTGGCGGCGGCAGCGCCTCGGCGACGACCTGCGCGACGAGGTCAGCCCGAAGAACATCCTGATGATCGGCCCGACCGGGTGCGGCAAGACCGAGATCAGCCGCCGGCTGGCGAAGCTCGCCGAGGCGCCGTTCCTCAAGATCGAGGCGACCAAGTTCACCGAGGTCGGCTATGTCGGCCGCGACGTCGACTCGATCGTCCGCGACCTCGTCGAGGAATCGATCCGGCTGATCCGCGAGAGCAAGCGCGCCAGCGTCCGCGACAAGGCCGAGGCCGCCGCCGAGGCGCGGCTGCTCGACGTCCTCGTCGGCAAGGACGCGAGCGAGGCGACGCGCATGGCGTTCCGGCAGCGCTTCTACAACGGCGACCTCAAGGGCCGCGAGATCGAGATCGAGGTCGATGATTCGGGCGGGACGCCGTTCGAGATGCCCGGCATGCAGCCGGGGCAGGTCGGGATGATCAACCTCGGCGAGATGTTCGGCAAGATGGCGGGCAAGACCAAGCGCCGGAAGATGTCGGTCGAAGCGGCGTGGGACGTGCTGGTTGCCGAGGAGAGCGACAAGCGCCTCGACAGCGACGACATCAACCGCGAGGCGGTCAAGTCGGCCGAGCAGAACGGCATCGTCTTCCTCGACGAGATCGACAAGATCGCGGTCAGCGACGTTCGCGGCGGCTCGGTCAGCCGCGAAGGCGTCCAGCGCGACCTGCTGCCGCTGATCGAGGGGACGACGGTCGCGACCAAGTACGGCCCGGTCAAGACCGACCACATGCTGTTCATCGCCAGCGGTGCGTTCCACGTCTCGAGTCCGTCCGACCTGCTCCCCGAGCTGCAGGGGCGGCTGCCGATCCGCGTCGAGCTCAAGGGGCTGACCAAGGACGATTTCGTCCGCATCCTGACCGAGACCGAGGCGTCGCTGATCCGCCAATATACCGCGCTGCTGGCGACCGAGGGCGTCACGCTCGACTTCACCAGCGATGGCATCGAGGCGATCGCGGCAACCGCGGCGCAGGTCAACGACGCGGTCGAGAACATCGGCGCACGGCGGCTCCAGACGATCTGCGAGAAATTGCTCGAGGGCATCAGCTTCGATGCGAGCGAGCGCGGCGGCGAGACGGTGACGATCGACGCGGCGTACGTGGAGCGGGAGTTGGGGGATATCGCGCGGGACACGGATCTGTCGAAGTTCATCCTGTAGCGCGCTGCTCTGAACGGGCCCCAGCCGTTGGGGCCGCTCGCCGAAACGCACACAGGGGAGCGGGCGCGTCGAGACGAGGTCCGCCAACCCCTTATTTGTCATCCCGGCGAAGGCCGGGACCCATGAACACTGGCTGTTGAGATCATGGGTCCCGGCCTTCGCCGGGATGACAATTTGGGGGGTAGTGATCGTCGGTCCCGGCTCCGCCACAGGAAGCTCAAGGGTTGGCGCGAGCGCGCTTCAAGCGGGGCTAACGAACGCGCTGTCCTACACCGCGCCTCCAGCCTAAGTTGCCACCGATGAAGCTAACTCCCTCCTCGCGCTGCGACCCGATTTTGCCGCAGCGGTTCGGAGGGAAGAGATTTTGGGCGAACGGTCCGTCAAGTTCGTCAACTTCCAAACCGCCCTCCGCACCAGACCGGTTCGCGCGAGTCGCCCGGGCAGGTCGCGAATGACCTCAACCCAGCCCGCCGCATGCGACGCCAACCGCGCCACCTCCCAGCCCCCAGGGGCGACCCCGCATCCCGGGCCGGTGCTCGCGGCGACGATCCTCGCGTCGAGCCTCGCTTTCGTCGACGGGTCGGTGGTCAACGTCGCCCTTCCCGCGATCGGGCGCGACCTCGCCGGCGCCGCGCCCGACCTGCAGTGGGTGGTCAACGCCTACCTTCTGCCGCTGAGCGCGCTGCTCCTGCTCGGCGGCGCGGCGGGTGACCGTTACGGGCGGCGGCGGTTGCTCGTCGCCGGGATCGTGCTGTTCGCGCTCGCCTCGGTGCTGTGTGCCGCGGCGCCGTCGCTGCCGTGGCTGCTTGCCGGGCGCGCCGCGCAGGGGATCGGCGCGGCGATGCTGATGCCGAACAGCCTCGCCATACTCGGCAGCTCGTTCACCGGCGAGGCGCGCGGGCGGGCGATCGGGACATGGGCGGCGGCGGGGGCGATTGCCGGGGCGATCGGGCCGCTCGCAGGCGGCTGGCTCGTCGACCTGATCGGCTGGCGCGCGATCTTCTTCGTCAATTTGCCGATCGCGGCGGGAGCGATCTTCCTCGCGCTGCGCTACGTCGGCGAGTCGACCGACGACGGCACCCCGCTCGACTGGACCGGCGGCATCCTCGCGACGGCGGCGCTCGGGGCGCTGACGTGGGGACTGACATTGCGCTCGACCGGGCCGGGTGGCGGCGCCGTGCTCGTCGTCGGCGCGGTGCTGCTGATCGCCTTCGTCGCGGTCGAATGGCGGCGCGGCGACGGCGCGATGATGCCGGTGTCGCTGTTCACGCGCAGCTTCACCGGGCTGACGGTGCTGACGCTGCTGCTCTACGGCGCGCTCGGTGGGCTGCTGCTGTTGCTGCCGTATGTGCTGATCAAGGCCGATCATTATTCGGCGTTCGCCGCCGGGGCGGCGCTGCTGCCGTTGCCGATCACGATCGGGATCGCGTCGCGGGCGATGGGGCGGCTGGCGGCGAAAACGGGATCACGGCTGCCGCTGACCGTCGGGCCGATCGTCGTCGCCGGCGGCTTCCTCCTCGCCGCGCGGATCGGAAGCGGCGGGACCTACTGGACCGAGGTCTTTCCGGCGCTGGTCGTGATCTCGCTCGGCATGGCCGGGGCGGTCGCGCCGCTGACGACGGCGGTGCTCGGCTCGGTCGACGCGCAGCACACCGGGACCGCGTCGGGGTTCAACAGCGCGGTGGCGCGAACCGGCGGGATGGTCGCGACGGCATTGCTCGGCGCGGCGCTCGCGGCAAAGGGCGATGCACTGGTCGCCGCATTCCACATGGCGGCGTTCGTCGCTGCAGCGCTTGCACTCGGCGCCGCGCTGGCTGCATTCACTCTGCTCGAAGCAAATCGGCCCGGCACGAAATAAGGCTCGGGACGGCGCCGAAACGCCATGCTATCGACCGATTCGGTTGCGACTCAAATTAGGAAATCTCATGACTCTGTCGATGTATCAGGCGTCGGTGCCAGTGTTCGTCCGCCAGTTCGCCTCGCTCACCGCGATTCTCAACAAGGCCGAGGCATCTGCCGCCGAGCGCGGGATCGACCCCGCCCAGCTGCTCGAAGCACGCCTTGCCCCCGACATGCACCCGCTGACGCGGCAGGTTCAGATCGCGTCAGATTCGGCCAAGGGCTGCGTCGCCCGGCTCGCGGGGATCGAGATGCCGTCGTTCGCCGACACCGAGACGACCTTCGCCGAGCTCAAGGAGCGCATCGCCAAGACCGTCGCGTTCGTCGAGTCGGTTACCGCAGACCAGATCGACGGCAGCGAGGAGCGGACGATCGTGCTCAAGGTCGGCCCCGGCGAGATGACCTTCCCCGGGCAGACGTTCCTGCTCGGCTTCGCCCTGCCGAACTTCTTCTTCCACGTCTCGATCGCCTACGCCCTGCTGCGGTCGCAGGGCGTCGACATCGGCAAGCGTGACTATCTCGGTGGCTAGGATGCCCGCCTAAAAAACAGGGTCGAGTGCGGGTTCGTGGATGCCGCACTCGGTCTTGTCCCAGCCGCGCCAGCGGCCCGACCGCGGGTCCTCGCCCGGCAGCACCTTGGTCGTGCACGGGACACAGCCGATCGAGGCGAAGCCCTGTGCCTCGAGCGGGTGGCGCGGCAGCTGGTACTCGGCGAAATAGGCGTCGAGCCGTGCCTTGTCCCAATCGGCGAGCGGGTTGAGCTTGAGCTTGCCCTCGTCGAGCTCGAAGCGTGGCAAAGCGGTGCGGGTCTTGCCCTGAAAGCCCTTGCGCCCCGACAGCCACGCGTCGAACGGCGCCAGCGCCGCCCGCAGCGGCTCGACCTTGCGGATCTCGCAGCAGCCGTCCGGGTCGAAGCTCCACCGCAGGCTGGTCGGATCGCGCGCCGCGAGCCGGTACGGGTCGGGCCGGTGGACGCGGAGGTCGGTCAGCCCAAGCCGCTCGGCGAGCTCGTCACGATAGGCGAGGGTCTCGCCGAACATCTTCTGGGTGTTGATGAAAACCACCGGCACCGTCTTGTCGATCGCCGCGACAAGGTGGAGCAGGACCGCCGATTCGGTGCCGAACGACGACACCGCCGCGGTCCGCCCGGCAAGCTCGCCGGTCAGCAATTCGTCGAGCATCGTCGAGGTGTCGACGCCGTCGAAGCGCCGGTTCATCGCCTCGACTTCGGCCAGCGTGAACGCCGGGGCGACGTCGATGATGTCGTGGCTGCGCGCTGCCTCAGCCATGCCGAAGCGCCCAAACCGGCGGGCGGCCATCAGCGGCCTTTTGATAGACGTATTCGTAGCGGCTCAGCGCGGCGTCGACCCGCGCCGGGTCGAGCGGCTTGGCCGGGGCGAAGCTGTCGAACCCGACCCGCCGCATGAACGCGACCTGGTCGAGCAGGACGTCGCCCGCGGCGCGAAGCTCGCCGGTGTACCCCGCCTCGCGCAGGATCCGCGCCGACGAATAGCCGCGTCCGTCGCGGTACTTCGGGAATGACACCTCGATCAGCCGCAGCCCGCCGAGATGAGGGACGAGCGCGCGAGCATCGTCGCCCGGGTCGAGCCGAACCGCGGCGGTGTTCGACGTCGCGCCGAAGTCGGCGAGCGCGACGACCGGCCCGTCGTACAGCGGCGTGTCGCGGAAGCTGAGCACCGGGGTCGCGGTCTCGGGAACCGGCGCGGCATTGGCGACCGGGGACTGGTCCTGGACGTCGGTCATGACGTGGCTCCCGCGGGGGCATAGACCGCGGCCTTGAACGGCTCGGCGCCGACGCGGCGGTAGGTGTCGAGGAAGCGTTCGCCGGGACCGCTGCGCACGACGCGGTACGCCTCAATCACCTTCTCGACCGCATCGACGACGCCCGCTTCGGAGAAGCCGGGGCCGAGGATCTTGGCGAGGCTGGCGTCCTCCGCGCCCGATCCGCCGAGCGAGAGCTGGTACGCCTCCTCGCCCTTCTTATCGACGCCGAGGATGCCGATGTGCCCGGCGTGGTGGTGGCCGCAGGCGTTGATGCACCCCGAGATCTTGATCTTGAGCTCGCCGATGTCGTGCTGGCGGTCGAGGTCGGCGAAGCGCTCGGCGATCTTCTGCGCGACCGGGATCGAGCGGGCGTTGGCCAGCGCGCAATAGTCGAGCCCCGGGCAGGCGATGATGTCGGTGACGAGGTCGAGGTTCGGCGTCGCCAGCCCGGCGCCCTCGAGCGCGGTCCACAGCGCGTACAGGTCGGCCTTGCGGACATGCGCGAGGACGAGGTTCTGGCTGTGGGTGACACGGATCTCGTCATGGGCGAAGCGCGCGGCGAGGTCGGCGATCAGGTCCATCTGGTCGGCGGTGGCGTCGCCGGGGATGCCGCCGACCGGCTTGAGGCTGATCGTCGCAATCGCGTAGCCCGGCTGCTTGTGGGCGTGGACGTTCTGGTCGAGCCACAGCGCGAAGTCGGGGTCGCTGCGGTCGACGCTATCAGGCGCGGCGACGTCGAACTCGGGGTCGGCGAACTGCGCGACGATCCGGTCGTATTCGGCCTGCGGGGCGTCGAGCGCGAGGGGCTCGAGGATTGCCCATTCGGCCTCGACCTGGCGGGTAAATTCCGCCGCGCCGAGCTCGTGGACGAGGATCTTGATCCGCGCCTTGTAGATATTGTCGCGGCGTCCGTAGCGGTTATAGACCCTCAGGACCGCCTCGCAGTAGCTCAGATACTGGCGCGCGGGGATGAACTCGCGGATGACGTGGCCGATCATCGGCGTCCGCCCCATGCCGCCGCCGACCCAGACCTTGAAACCGAGCTCGCCGTCCTTGCGGACAAGCTGGAGCCCGATGTCGTGGAGCTGGATCGCGGCGCGATCGACGTCGGTGGCGATCACCGCAATCTTGAACTTGCGCGGCAAGAAGCTGAATTCGGGGTGGAAGCTCGACCATTGGCGGAGCAGCTCGGCGTACGGGCGCGGGTCGGCAACCTCATCGGCGGCGGCGCCAGCGAACTGGTCGCTGCTGATGTTGCGGATGCAGTTGCCGCTGGTCTGGATCGCGTGCATCTCGACTGTCGCCAGCTCGGCGAGCAAGTCGGGCGCCTCCGACAGCTTGATCCAGTTGTACTGGATGTTCTGCCGCGTCGTGAAATGGCCGTAGCCGCGGTCGTACTTGCGCGCGATGTGCCCGAGCATCCGCATCTGCGTCCCCGACAGCGTCCCGTACGGCACCGCGACGCGGAGCATATAGGCGTGGAGCTGAAGGTAGAGCCCGTTCATCAGGCGCAACGGCTTGAACTGGTCCTCGGTGATCTCGTTCGCCAGCCGCCGCGCGACCTGGTCGCGGAACTCGTCGACGCGGGCATCGACCATCGACTGGTCGTATTGGTCATAACGATACATCAGGCGGTCGCTTCGATTGAGTTGGGCCGGTTGAGATCGGCACGGACGGTCGGCCCGGCACCGCGGACGCGCTCGCGCATCGTCCGCGGGCGCGGCCCGTCGCGGGTCGGCTCGGCATCGACGAGGGCGGGGTCGTTGATCCGCTCGGCGGCGACGGTCCGCGCCAGCAGCGCGTCGCCATCGGGCCCGACGTCGACGGCATCGCGCAGCGCGAGGCTCCAGTTCGACCCGGTCCACCAGACGACGTCGCCGGTTTCGAGGACATTCCCGGTCAGCAGGCGGATCATGCGAATTCCTGGAAGGCGGCGAGGACGTCGGTCGCGGTGCCGAGCCGGGCGACGTCGCCGATGACGAGAAGCGCGGGCGAGACGACGGCATTGTCCTCGACCGCACGGCCGAGGTCGGCGAGCAGGGTGCGCAACGCGCGCGCGCCGGGAAGCGTCCCGCGCTCGAGAATCGCGCACGGCGTTTCGGGGGCGAGCCCGTCGGCCATCAACTTGTCGGCTATCGACGTCGAGTTGGTCACGCCCATGTAGACGACGAGCGTCCGCCCTTTGCCGGCGAGCCCCGCCCAATCCTGCTCGGCAAGGTTCTGGCAGGTGCCCGCGACGAAGCTGACCGACGAGGCATGCTCGCGGTGGGTCAGCGGGATCAGCGCCCCGGCCGCCGCGCCGAGTGCCGCCGAGACGCCGGGAACGACGCTGACCGCGACGCCGGCGGCAAGCAGCGCCTCGACCTCTTCGCCGCCACGCCCGAAAACGAACGGATCGCCGCCCTTGAGCCGAACGACGCTGTAGCCAGCGCGCGCCTCGGCGATCAGCAGCGCGCCGATCTCGGCCTGCGGCACGGTGTGGCGGGCGCGACGCTTCGAGACATCGATGCGCCGCGCGCCGGGGGCGAAGTCGAGCACCGCCGGGTCGATCAGCCCGTCATGGACGACGACGTCTGCAGCGGCGAGCGCGCGGACGGCACGGATGGTGAGGAGATCGGGCGCGCCGGGGCCAGCCCCGACGAGGGTGACGCGACCGATTAGTGGGACGGGTGGAGCCATGATCGGCAAGTGGGTTGTGCGGACCCGATTGGAAAGCAAGGGTTTCTTTGCCTGGGTGAAGGCGCGTTACCCAAGCGGATCAGTGGGATATGGCGATAGCGCGACGCGGCCGCCGGTTTCCGCTGTCCTACAGGGGCACGAACGGGTTACGCTTTCGGCTTCGGGTCGAGTCGCGTCGACCCGGCAAGCGCGCTCTTTCTCATTGTTGGCCGCCGTTTTTTCCCGGCTCGTACTTTCTCCTGCTCCCCTCCCCTTCAGGGGAGGGGCGAGAGACGCGCCGCTTGGCGCGGCCCGGGGGTGGGGACTTCAGTTTTGTAGCGCCCGCGACTGGGGGCCCCCCCCCCCCCCCCCCCCC
>NZ_JANYGL010000154.1 GCF_025362435.1 Polymorphobacter sp. | reverse complement strand
GCGGCGCAGCGCCTGGCGCTGGCGGCGGAGAACGTCGGAGCCTGCGTCGTCGGCGCCGCCGGTGACCGCGACTTCCTCGCCGTCCTCGCCTTCATGCGGTTCGTCGTGATGCTCGTCGAGCGTCAGCTCGGCTTCCTCGCGGAGGAGCGCGTCGCGGTCCTCCTTGGGGATCTGGTAATAGTCGGGGTGGATTTCGCTGAAGGCGAGGAAGCCGTGGCGGTTGCCGCCGTAATCGATGAACGCCGCTTGGAGCGACGGTTCGACGCGGGTTACCTTGGCGAGATAGATGTTGCCCTTGAGCTGCTTGCGCTCGGCGGCCTCGAAATCAAATTCCTCGATGCGATTCCCGTTGACGACGGCGACCCGGGTCTCCTCCGGGTGGCGGGCGTCGATCAGCATGCGCTGGGACATTCAGATGCTCCTGCGCGCGCGGGCGACCTTCGGCAGATGATGCGGACAGGCCGGCGGCACGCGAAAATAGGGCGGTCGCGCGACGCAGCGGCGACCGGCCCGGGATGGGATGGATAGAAAATGGGGGCGTCGGGCGCAGCACCGGACCGACCCAAAGGGCGGCTCCGACTATACGCTGCTGCTTCGACGTCATGCGACCCTAACCTTGACCGGCATACGCGACCGGAACCTCGTCCGGGCATCGATGCGGCATATTCGTGACGGCGCGAACCGGGACAAACCCCTGCCTCGCGAACCGTCTCGGTAGGAGTAGCACCGGAACGGCGGCGCTACAACTGTCGGTATGGGTGCCGGTTTCCGGTTCGCGTCCTCATCGGTCCCCTGCAGAAAAGGTTAAGGAATCTAGCGGCGATTGCCGGGGGGACGGGGCGCCGGTATCGCTGCGGGCGATGCGTGCCCTCGTTCCTGTCTTGTCGATCGCCGTGCTGCTGGCGTCGCCCGCCGACGCCGCGCGCGTCACCGGGCTGACCGTCACCGGCGACCCGGCGACGGTGACGGTCGAGCTCGACGGGCAGGTCGAGACGGTCAAGCTGTTCGCGCTGGCAGCGCCGCCGCGGCTCGTCGTCGATATCGGCGGGGCCGACGCCGCGCGGCGTAGCGCGACGTCGGGCGTGCCCGGATCTGCGAACGCGACGCGGGCGCGGATCGGGCCGTTCGACGCCGACACCGCGCGGCTGGTGATCGACCTCCCCGGGCCGATGCGGCTCGGCGCGGCGGCGATCGACGCCCATGCGCTGGTCCTCCGCCTCGCGCCGGTCGACGCCGCCGGATTTGCCCGCGAGGTCGAGCGCGGGCGGCACCCGGTGTCGACAACGCTGCTGGCGGTCGACTTCAACCTCGGCGACGAGGTCATGGGCGGCGATGCCGCCGCGCCGCCGCCGCCGAAACGCCCCGGCAAGCGCGCGCTCGTCGTCATCGACCCCGGTCACGGCGGCAAGGATTCGGGGACGATCAGCAGCCTCGGCGGCTATGAGAAGAACGTCGTCCTCGCCATCGCCCGCGCCGCCGCCGACACGCTGCGCCGCGACGGGCAGGTCCGCGTCCGGCTGACCCGCGACGACGATACCTTCATTCCCTTGGGCGAGCGCGTCGCGATTGCCCGGCGCGAGAAGGCCGACCTGTTCGTCTCGGTCCACGCCGACAGCGCGCCCAACCCGGAGGCCCACGGCGCCAGTGTCTACACCCTGTCCGAAACCGCGTCGGACGTCGTCGCGGCGCGGCTGGCGGCGCGCGAGAACCAAGCCGATGTCATCGCCGGGGTCGACCTCCGCGCCGACGCCCCCGAGGTCGGCGACATCATGATCGACCTCGTCCAGCGGTCGACGATGAACGTCTCGGTCGGGTTCGCCGAGACATTGGGGACGAGCCTCGGCGACCGCATCGGCTTTCGCGGCGAGTTCCACCACTTCGCCGGTTTTCGCGTGCTGAAGGCCGCCGACGTGCCGTCGGTGCTGCTCGAGACCGGCTATCTGTCGAACGATGGCGATGCCCGGCTGCTCGAATCCGAAGCCGGACAGAAACGCATTGGCGAAGGCATCGCCCGCGCGATCGAGGCGCATTTCGCGCACGCCCGCTAGTTGCACCGTCATGTTTCATGCCCACATTCGTACGCGTATATCGAGGAGACGATGATGACCGAGCATGCGACGATCGCGGGGGGCTGTTTCTGGTGCACCGAGGCGGTGTTCGACGAGCTCAAGGGCGTCGAAGCGGTCGAGTCGGGGTATATCGGAGGCCACGTCACCGATCCGTCGTACGCCGCGGTCTGCACCGGCCGGACCGGCCACGCCGAGGCGGTGCGGATCACCTATGACGAGGCGCAGGTCAGCTATGCCGAGCTGCTCGACATCTTCTTCCACACTCACGACCCGACGACGCTCAACCGCCAGGGGGCTGACGCCGGGACGCAGTATCGCTCGGCGATCTTTCCGCATTCGCCCGAGCAGAAGGCCGAGGCCGAGGCGGCGATCGCGCGCAACCAGGACGACTGGGACCAGCCGATCGTGACGACGGTCGAGCCGCTCGCGCCGTGGTACAAGGCCGAGGCGTATCACCAGCAATATTACGCGAACAATCCGAACGCGGGCTATTGCGCCGCCGTCGTTGGGCCGAAGATGGCGAAGTTCCGCAAGGGCTATGCGGCGCGGCTGAAGGCGGCGTAGGCTCGCTTCAATAAGTGGGGAGCGCGGCCGTGACGATGTTCGACGATTGGCGCGCCCGCTCCCCGTTCTACGACGAGACCCACACGGCGGTCGCCGACTCGGTCCGCCGCTTCGTCGCCGCCGAGGTCGCCCCGAACATCGATGCGTGGGAGGACGCGCGGTCGCTGCCGCGTGAACTTCACCGCAAGGCCGCGGCGGCGGGCATCCTCGGGCTCGGCTATCCCGAGGAATACGGCGGGCACAGCGACGGGTTCGACATCTTCCACTCGCTGACCCAGTCGGAGGAGCTCGCGAGCGTCGGCGCGGGCGGGTTGACCGCGTCGCTGATGACGCACGGTATCGGCCTGCCGCCGATTTTCGCGCTCGGCTCGGACGAAATGAAGCGCCGGATCGCCCCGGCGGTGTTGAGCGGCGACAAGATCATCGCGCTCGGCATCACCGAGGCGGGGGGCGGGTCGGACGTCGCCGCGCTGACGACGCGGGCGGAGAAGGTCGGCAACAAGTACGTCGTCAACGGCGGCAAGATGTTCATCACCAGCGGCATGCGCGCGGACTATGTCACCGTCGCGGTCCGCACCGGCGGCCCCGGGCGCGGCGGCATCTCGCTGCTGCTGATCGAGGCGGGCATGCCCGGCTTTACCCGGACGCCGCTCGAGAAGATGGGCTGGCACTGCTCGGACACCGCTGCGCTCTACTTCGACAATGTCGAGGTGCCGCCCGAGAACATGATCGGGCCGGAGAACGCGGGCTTCGCCGGGATCATGCGCAATTTCAATGGCGAGCGGCTCGGCATGGCTCACGGCTGCTGTGCCTATGCGCGGGTGTGCCTTGCAGAAGCGGTCGCGTGGGCGACGACGCGCGAGACCTTCGGCAAGCGCCTCGCGCAGCACCAGTCGATCCGGATTAAGCTCGCCGACATGGCGCGGCAGATCAACGCGACACAGGCGTGGGTCGATTTGTGCGCGTGGCAGGTCAAGACGGGCAAGGGTCTCCCGGCCGACTTCGCGATGCTCAAGGTCCAGGCGACGCGGATGCTCGAAAGCGTCGCGCGCGAGGCGGCGCAGGTGTTGGGCGGCGCGAGCTACCTCAAGGGCAGCAAGGTCGAGCGCATCTACCGCGAGGTCCGCGTCAATGCGATCGGCGGCGGCAGCGAGGAGATCATGCTCGACCTCGCCGGACGCCAGCTCGGCTACAACTGAGCGGTCAGCGCGAGCGACTGCGCCAGCGGCAGCAGGCAGGCGGCGCAGGGATTACCGGTCAGGTCGACCAGTGCCTGCCCCGCCGCGACCTCGGGGGTCGCCGGGCGGAGGACGAACAGCAGGACGCCCTCGTCGGCCAGCAGCATCGCGCAATTCGGGTCGCCGATGACGAGGCGGCGGCGCGCGTGGTTCGATAGCCCGAGCAGCCAGCAGCGCAGTAGATGCTCGATCGCCAGCCCGTCGTCGCCGTAGCGGACGTGGAGCGCGACCTGGACGGTATGGCAGCGCGGCCACGCCACCACCATTCGCCGCAACGACCACAGGATCAGCCCCTCGTCGCCGGGCAGGTCGGTCCACACGTTTGGCGCGATTGGCGGCTCGCGGCGAAAGGCTTGGTGGTCGACCAGCATCGGCGGCGCTCCATCACTCGAGTGCATCTGACCACTATTGCGAATCAATTGCAAGAGCGATTTTGGTCCTCCCCGGCACTGGTCTTGGTCCTCCCCGGCTTCGGGGAGGTGGCGCGTCCTTGCGCGACGGAGGGGCGGTGGAGCGGGCTCTGGATGTGAGTTTGTTCCACCGCCCCTCCACCACGCCCAAGAGGGCGCGGTCCCCCTCCCCGAAGACGGGGAGGATTTTACGGGCGCGGGGCCGCCGCTCGCCGAAGGCGGTCGTTGATCGCGGCGCCGACACCGGTGGCGGGGATCGGGGCGACGGCGATCCGCGCCGCGCCGCTTGCCTGCGCGAGGTGAAGTGCAGCGAAGAGCCTGGCGGCGGCTTCATTCAGGTCGCCAGCAGCGGACAGGGTGGTGTCACCCGCGACGGCTCCAAAGCCGATCAGATACTCGCCCGCCTCGGCGCTCGTGGCGTCGAGGCGGAGCGGTTGGGCCGGGGCGTAGTGGCTCGCAAGCTGGCCTGGCGCGACGATCCCCGGTGCGGCTTCGCTGTCGATTCCGAGCAGCGCGGCGTCGATCCCGCCGGGGCGAAGAAGCGAGACGCGGCCGCCGTCGATCCGGACGATCGTGCTCTCGAGTCCCCCCGGGGTCGCGCCGCCGTCGACGATCAGCGGGATGCGCCCGCCGAGGGTCGCGGCGACGTGTGCGGCGGTGGTCGGGCTGATCGTCCCGCTCGCATTCGCCGAGGGAGCCGCAAGCGGGCGCCCGAACGCGGCGAGCACCGCGCGCATGACCGGGTGCGCCGGGACACGGACCGCGAGGGTCGCCAGCCCGGCGGTGACCTCGGGTGCGATGCCATTGCCCGGGCGGGCGGGGAGGACGAGCGTCAGCGGCCCGGGCCAGAAGCGTGTTGCTAGTGCCCGGGCGATGGCATCGACCTCGACCAGCCGCTCGGCGGCGGCGAGATCGACCACATGGACGATCAGTGGGTTGAACCCCGGGCGGCCCTTCGCGGCGTAGATCGCGGCGACGGCGGCAGGGTCGGTGGCGTCCCCGGCGAGGCCGTAGACCGTCTCGGTCGGCAGCGCGACGACGTGTCCCTTTGCGAGCAAAGCGACCGCGCGCGTGATCCCGGCTGGGTCGGCGGCGACCGTCTCGGTCGGCACTCAGCGCTGCCGGCGGCTGTCCAACCAGCCGAGAACGACGACCGCGAGCAGCCCGACGCCGAGGCCGATGACGATGCCGAGCGATCCCTCGCCGAGTTTGACCCCGACGCCTGCCCCGACGAGCAGGGAGATCGCGAGGATGATGCCGCCGCCTTTTTGCATGGTCGTCTCATCGCGGGGTTCGCACGCGAGCGCAAGTCATGCGGCTTTGCGCACGTCTGCCGCGGCACCTCGCACAAGCGGTGCTTTGCGCCGGGGGCGTGGCGGGCTAAGCCTTGGAACATGATCGTTTGTTCCGCCGGCGCGCGCGCCGCGCTTGCAGTGGGAGGGTGCTGCGCGGGACTGGGCTGGGCAGGCGTCGTCGTCGCACAGGGGGTGGTCGTGGCCCCGGCCGGCGTCCCCGACCTGCTCGCGCCGCGCCCCGGAATCACCGTGCCGTGGCCCGACGCCGCCGCCGCACCGGGAGCCGCCGTCGCCGATGCCGTGACCAGCGGCGATGTCCGCTACACCGTCGCGCTGGCCGGGCTCGACGACCGTCTGGCGCCGCGCTTCCGCACCGAATCAGCGTTGTTCAAGGGGCGTGGCGCGGTCGCCAACCTCGCGCAGATCAACCGCCGCGCCGCCGACGACCGCGACCTGATCGACCTGCTCCTCCGCAGCCTCGGCTATTACGGCGGGCGGACGGTGACGACGATCGTCGCCGGGACTGCGGGAGCCCCAGTGGCGGTGACGCTGACGGTCGACGAGGGGCCGCTGTACCACGTCGCCGAAGTCAGGCTGGTCACGCCGCCGGGAACCCCTGAAGGGCTGGTCGAGGGCGGCATCGGGATCAAGGCGGGCGATCCGCTCGGCGCGGCGGCGATCGCGGCTGGGCAGGACGGGCTCAAGGCGTATCTGGCGACGCGCGGCCACCCGTTCGCGACGATCGAGCCGCCCGAGATCGAGGTCGACCATGCCACCCGCACCGCGACGTTGACCCAGCACGTCGACCCCGGCGCGGCGGGGCGCTTCGGGCGGATCCGCGTCGACGGAAAGTCGGTCGTCGGCCAGGCCGGGATCGAGCGCCTCGCGCGCTGGCACCCGGGCGACCCGTACACCGCCGCCGACCTCGACGACCTCCGCCGCGCGCTGATCGCCACCGGGCTGGTCGGCGGGGTGACGCTCGCACCCGTCGCCGCCGGCCGCACTGCCGATGGCGGCGAGACGATCGACGTCGTCGTCCATACCGACACCGCGCCGCTCCGTACCGTCGCCGCGACGGGGGGCTATTCGACCTCGCAGGGAGCGCGGCTCGAGGCGAGCTGGGAGCATCGCAACCTGCTGCCGCCGAACGGCGCGGTGACCTTCCGCGCGATCGCCGCCGAGCACGAACAGCTCCTTGGGGCCGAGCTGCGCCGCCAGAACTGGCGATCGCGAGATACGACACTGGTGTTCGACGTCTTCGGCGATTCGGCGACGCAGGACGCGTTCAATGCGCGGACGATCCAGGTCGGCGCAACGATCGAGCGTGAGACCAACCTGATCTGGCAGAAGCAATGGTATTATTCGCTCGGCACGCAGGCGCTGATCTCGATCGAGCGCGACAAGAGCGCGCCAGGCAACCCGCTCAAGACCTATTATATCGCCGCGACCCCGGCGAGCCTGACCTACGACGGGTCGAACAATCTGCTCGACCCGACGCGCGGGTTTCGCCTGACCGGGCGCGCGTCGCCCGAACTGTCGTTCGCCAGCGGCACCTTCCCCTACGTCAAGCTCCAGGTCGAGGCGACCAAGTACGTGCCGCTGAGCGACCGCATCACCTTCGCCGCGCGCGGCCATCTTGGGACGATCGCAGGCGCGTCGAAGGGCGATATCGCGCCGTCGCGGCGCTTCTATGCCGGCGGCGGCGGGTCGGTTCGCGGCTACGGCTACCAGGGGGTCGGGCCGAAGGACGTCGACGGTAGCCCGCGTGGCGGTGACTCGATCGCCGAGGCGAGCGTGGAGGCGCGCTTCCGCTTCGGCGACTTCGGCGTCGTGCCGTTCTTCGATGCCGGCGAGATCGACACCGCGACGATCCCGCGATTTCGCGACGTCCGCTACGGCGCGGGCATCGGCGCGCGTTATTACACCAGCTTCGGCCCGGTCCGGATCGACGTCGCGACGCCGATCAACCCGCAAAAGGGGGACGCCCGCGTCCAGTTCTACGTCTCGATCGGACAGGCGTTCTGATGGCGCGGGTCCGCACCGGCTGGGTCACGCGCCACTTGCGCATCGTCATCGCGATCGTCGCCACCGCGCTGGCGCTGGCCGGGCTGATCTGGGGCGGACGGCTGTATCTGGCGAGCGAGTCGGGGCGCGGCGCGGTTGTCCGCCTGCTCGGGCTGTACGCGCCGAAGTCGGGGTTGCGCGTCGGCGTCGGGCGGATCGAGGGCGACATCTTCGGCCGGACGCGGCTCCACGACCTGACCCTCGCCGACCCCGAAGGCGTGTTCGCGCGGGTGCCGCTGCTCGACCTCGACTGGCGGCCGCTGGCCCTGGCCAGCCACCGGTTGAACGTGCGGTCGGCGGTCGCGCCAGAGGCGGTCGTCCTGCGCCGCCCCCGGCTCCGCCCGAGCGCCGACAAGCGCATTTTGCCGAGCATCGACGTCGTCGTCGACCGGCTGCGGATCGACCGGCTGGTCCTCGCCGCGCCGGTCACCGGGGTCGCCGAGACGATCGCGGTCGGCGGGTCGGTCGACATCCGCAAGGGCCGCGCGCGGGTCGACGCCGCGGCGACGAGCGCGACCGGCGGCGACGTGGTCCGCGTACACCTCGACGCCGTTCCCGACCGCGATGCGTTCGACCTCGCCGCGGCGATCGCCGCCCCGGCACGCGGCACGATCGCGCGGCTGGCAGGGCTGACCTCGGCGTTCGACCTCGCCATCAGCGGCAAGGGGACGTGGCAGGACTGGCACGGCAGCGCGGTCGCGCGGCTCGGCAAGGTGCGCCTCGCCGACCTTGCGCTGGCGGCGACTTCGGGGCGTTTCGTCGTTTCGGGGACGACCGTGCCGTCCGCGATGTTCGCCGGGGGAGCGGCCCGTTTGACGACACCGTTCGTGCGTGTGCGGGCCGATGTGCGCTTGGCGGAGCGCGTGCTGAGCGGCAGCATCACCGCCGCCTCGCCGGTCATCGCGGCAACCGCGACCGGCAGTGCCGACTTCGGCTCGGAGCGCTTCGATGCGCTCCACGTCACCGCCAAGCTGTTGAAGCCGCAAGCCTTTCTCCCGCGCCTGACCGGCCGCGACATCACCCTCGACGCGACCGTCGGCGGCACCTTCGCCACGCCCATCGTCGATTACATCCTTAAAAGCCCCGCCTTCGCCTGGGGCTCGACCGGCTTTACCAATTTCCGCGCCGCCGGCCGGGCAACGGGCCGCCTGATCCCCGTCGTCGCCATCGCCGCACGCGTTGAAAACGTTGGCGAAGACATCGCGCCGTTGCTGGCGAACCTGCGGATCGCCGGGCTACTCAGCGTCGCGCACGGGCAGGTCACGTCGCCCGCACTCGCAGTGCAAAGCGCGCGGATCGCTGGGACAATGACGCTGCGGCTCGGGCTTGCCGACGGCGATTATGCGGTCGGTTTCGACGGGCGGCTGCCGCACTACCGGGTCGGCGAGATCGGCGTCGCCGACGTCGCCGCGCAGGTCCGCGCCGCGCCAGACGCCAGTGGCGGGACGCGGATCATCGGCACCGTCCGCGCCGCGGCGACGCAGATCGACGGCGGCTTCTTCCGCAGCATCTTCGCCGGGTTGCCGGTGGTGACGACGGCGATCGACGTCGCCCCCGACCTGTCGATGCGCTTCACCGGCCTTCGCCTCGTCGCGCCGGGGTTCCAGCAGGCGGGGAGCGGCACGCGCGCGCCCGACGGCAGCGTCCATCTCGTCACCAGCGGCGCATCGTGGACCTATGGTACGACGACCGTCGACCTCGCCGGGCAGCTCGAATCGCCGGTCGTCGATATCGGGCTGGCGGCACCGGGCTTCGGCCTGACCGCCGTCGCCGCGCACGCGGTCGAGGCCCCCGACGGCTGGCGTATCGTCGCGCGCGGCGGCTCGGCGGTCGGCGCGGCGACGGCGAACGCGCTCGTCCGGACCGGCGGCACCGCGATCGACGTCGATGCCGCCGCTGCCGGGATCGCCGTTCGCGGGTCACTGGTGCCCGACACCGACGCGCTCGTCGCCGGGCGGCTCGCGGTCGGCGGCGCGGGATTGAGCGGGAGCCTCGTCCTCGCTCCGGCGGGCGCGGCGCAGCGCGGCGATCTCGTCCTCGCCGCCACCGGTGCGAAGCTCGGCGGCGTCGCGGTCGGGCGCGGCACGCTGACTGCGCGGATCGTCGCCGGGTCGGGCGAGCCGTCGATCGACGCCAAGTTCGCCCTCGGCGACGTCCGCAGCGCCGGGCTGACGCTGGCGAGCTTGAGCGGAACGGTCGCCGACACCGCCGGAAGCGGGTCCGCGACGCTCGCCCTCGCCGGGGTCGCCGGGGTGCCGTTCAACGCCACCCTCGACGCCCGCGGGTCGAGCGAGCATTTCGACATTGGCGCAGTGGCAACGGTGGACGGGCGCAAGCTGACGCTCGACCACCGTGCCCACGTCGACCGCGCCGGAGCGGCATGGCGGCTCGCCCCCGTGGTCGTCCAGACCCCCGATGGGCGGGTCGAACTCGCGGGCAGCGCCGGCGGCGGGGTCAACGGCTCGGTCCGCCTTGACGGTCTCGGCCTGTCGCTGCTGACGCTGTTCGACCCCGGGTATAATTTCAGCGGCCACGCCTCGGGGACGATCGCCTTCGCCGCGCCCGCCACCGCCGCGCCGACGGGATCGCTGGCGCTGCGCATCGCCGGGCTGAGCCGCGCCGGGCTGGCGTCGTCGTCGCAGCCGATCGACCTCGCGGTCAACGCCGCGCTGTCGGCAACCTCGGCGAGCGCGCGCGCCGTCGTCGTTCGCGGCGCGGCGACCCTCGGCCGCGCGCAGGCCGAACTGACTCTTGGCAGCGAGGCGAATTTGCGCGACCGGCTCCTCGCCGCGCCGCTGTTCGCGCAGGCGCGTTTCGCCGGTCCGGCGGAGGCGGTGTGGCTGCTTGGCGGGGTCGAGGCGCTCGATGTCCGCGGACCGGTTACGGCGGCGGTCGATGCCGGCGGGCGGCTCGGCGACCCCCGGCTGACCGGCTCGATCGCGGTCACGGGCGGGCGGGTGGAGAACGTCGCGCTCGGCACCGTCGTCGACAACGTCAAGCTCGACGGACGCTTCAACGGCTCGCGGCTCGACCTGACGGCGTTTTCGGGGACGGTCGGCAAGGATGGCAAGATCTCAGGGAACGGCGGGGTCGACCTGTCGGCCGAGCGCGGCTTCCCGGTCGATGTCACGGCGAGGCTCGAAGATGCCCAGATCCTCAACCGCGACGACCTTCGTGCGACCGCGAATGGCACGCTGCGGCTCCACAGCGACGGCAACGGCGGTAAGATCACCGGATCGCTCGATATCATCCGCGCACGCTATCGCTTCGGGCGCGGCGGGACGACGAGCGACATTCCGGTCGTCGCGGTGACCGAACGCAACGTCGAACTTCTCGGCCGCGTCCCGCCGCGCGTCGTCAAGCCGACCCTGTGGTCGCTCGATATCGCCGCGTCGGCGCGCGACAATGTCGACGTCGCCGGGCTCGGCCTGACCTCGACGTGGCGGGGCGATCTCAAGCTCAAGGGCCGCGCGACCGCGCCGGAGTTCTCGGGCGTCGTCAAGATGGTTCGCGGCGATTATGATTTCGCCGGCAAGCGCTTCAACCTGACCCGCGGCGACGTCCGCTTCGACGGCAAGAACCCGCCCGACCCGGTGATCGACCTTGCCGCCGAGAACACCAGTTCGGGTTTCACCGCGCAGCTCAGCCTGACCGGGACCGCGCTCCATCCCGACATCAAGTTCAGCTCGACCCCGGCGCTGCCCGAGGACGAGGTGCTGTCGCGGGTGCTGTTCGGCACGTCGATCACGACGCTGTCGGCGCCCGAGGCGGTCCAACTGGCGGGAGCCTTGGCATCTTTGCGCGGCGGCAAGGGCGGCAGGCTCGACCCGTTCAACGCAGTCCGCAAGACGCTGCGGATCGACCGGCTGCGCGTGCTTCCGGCCGACATCGCGACCGGGCGCAAGACCTCGATCGCGGCGGGCGAATATATCGGACGGCGGGTGTACGTCGAGCTGTCGACCGACGCACAGGGGTATTCGGCGAGCGCGATCGAGGTCGCGCTGACGCGGTCGCTGTCGATCCTGTCCGACGTCGCGACGCTCGGCGGAACCAGCGTCAATCTGCGGCTCAAGCGCGACTATTGAACCCGAATCCCGCGATCAGCAGTTTCGCATTGGTCAGTGGAGGTCAACTATGCTCGGTCGGATAATTTCGATGGTCGCGGGACGCAGCATCGCGCGGACGGTCGGCGGTGCGGCTTCGGGGCCGGCTGGAGCGGTGATCGGCGTGCTGCTGCCGACGGTGCTGCGGCGGATGGGACCGCAGGGGATGATCCTTGCTGCGCTTGGCGGCTATTTCGTCAAGAAGGCGATGAAGAACATGCCCCCGGCGGCGGCGAAGTAACTCGCCGCAGGCTGGTGTTCAGCCCACGGTCATAAGCTTTTGACTAAGGCTCAGTTCGACGCCATAGATTTAACCTTGGCTAGCTGAAGAGGACGCCCGTGGCCACCCGAGCCGTCGATACCCGTGCCCGCCGTTACGACCCGGCGGAAACGCGTCAGCGTGTGCTCGAGGCGGCTAATTTATTGTTTTCAACCAAGGGCTACGCTTCGACCGGGACGGCCGATATCGCCCGCGCGGCGGATGTTTCAGAAGGCTCGATCTTCTACCACTTCGGGTCGAAGAAGAACCTGCTGATCGACATCGGCAAGATGTACGGCGAACGGATGATTGCGGTGATGCAGGGCGACGACGCACTCGCCGACCTCGATCCGGGCAAGATGGTGTCGCGCTGCATCGAGTTCTGCGTCGAGCATAAGGAATGGGAAGCGCTCACCGGCGAAGGCTGCTGCGAGGGCAAGCCCAAGGCGATGATGGCGGCCGAGGCCGAGCCGTTCTACCACGCCTCGCGTGAGGTCACGGTCGCGTGGGTCGCCGAGCAGATGACCGCGCGGATGGCGAAGCAGGGGATCACCGGCGTCAACATCCCCGTCGCGGCATCGCTGACCTATGCCGTCGTCGGCGAGACGATCGAGGCGGTGCTGAGCACCGACGATCCCGACCGGCGCCGGGCGGTGATGGACGAGACGGTGCGCTTCATCCGCGCCGCATGCGGTTACAAAGCCGCGTGATTTTCGCGCCGCGCCGGACGATCCTCGACCTCGGCCCCAGTTTTTACGATCCGGTTGCCGCCGCCGACTTTCCACAGACGATCCTCCGTTTCAGGAACGACCGCGCCGCCGCGAGCGTCGGCCTCGACGGCTTGAGCGATGACGAGTGGGTCGCGCATTTCGGGCGTTTCGCTCCGCTCGCTGGCAGCCTCGAGACGCCGCTCGCCCTGCGCTATCACGGCCACCAGTTTCGCGCGTATAATCCCGATCTCGGCGACGGGCGCGGCTTCCTTTTCGCGCAGGCGACCGACGATCGCGGGCGGCTGATGGACCTCGGCACCAAGGGGTCGGGGACGACGCCGTGGAGCCGCGCTGGCGACGGGCGGCTGACGCTCAAGGGCGCGATGCGCGAAGTGCTGGCGACCGAGATGCTCGAGGCGCTCGGGGTCGAGACGTCGCGGACGCTGTCGGTGATCGAGACCGGGGAGGCGCTGTATCGCGGTGACGAGCCATCGCCGACGCGGAGTGCGGTGCTCGTCCGGCTGAGCCACAGCCATGTCCGCTACGGCAGCTTTCAGCGCCTCGCCGCGCTCGGCGACAGCGACGGGCTGGCGCGGCTGACGGCGTATGCGCTGGCGAACTATTTCGGCACGGTCGACGCGCCCGACCCCTATGCCGCGCTGATCGACCACGCGGTGACCAACGCCGCGCGCCAGGCGGCGGCGATGATGGCGGCGGGGTTCGTCCACGGGGTCCTCAACACCGACAACATCAACATCACCGGCGAAAGCTTCGACTACGGCCCGTACCGCTTCGCGCAGGTCTGGGACCCCGACTTCACCGCCGCCTATTTCGACCACAATGGCCTCTACAGCTTCGGCCGCCAGCCCGAGGCGCTGCAGTGGAACGTCTTCCAGCTCGCCGGGGCGCTGCGGCTGGTCGCGCCGCTCGAGTCGTTGAAGCCGTCGCTCGAGGCGTTCGGCGAGCGGTATAACGCGGCGCTGACGGCGGCATTGCTCAAGCGTCTCGGCGTCGTCCCGCGCGACCAGGCGAGCGATCGCGCGCTTGCCGAGACGCTGGTGACGACGCTCGAAGCGACCCGCACCGGGCTCGACGCCTTCTGGTTCGATTGGCGCGGCGGCAAGCGGCGCGCGCCCGGCTACGACTCCCCCGAGTTCGACGCCTTCGTCAAAGCGGTCGGCGACTATGCCCCAGCAGCGCCGCGCGATCACCCGTACTGGTCCGACCCAGCGCCGTGCGGGCTGCCGATCGGCGAGATCGAGGCGATCTGGGAGCCCATCGCCGCCGCCGACGACTGGACCGCGTTTACCGCGAAGGTCGCCGCGATCCGCCGCATGGGGGCGGCGATGGCGGGGTGAATCGCTGGACCGTCGACGCCGCCAAGACGTGGTACGCCGCCCGGGCGTGGCCGTTCGGCTGCAACTTCATCCCGTCGACCGCGGTCAACCAGCTCGAGATGTGGCAGGCGGGGACCTTCGACCCGGCCACGATCGACCGCGAACTCGGCTTCGCCGCCGGAGTCGGCATGAACGCCGTGCGGATCTTCCTTCACGACCTGCTGTGGCGCGACGACGCCGACGGCCTGCTCGAGCGGATCGAAACGGTGCTCGGGCTCGCCGACAGGCACGGGATCGCGACGATGCCGGTGTTCTTCGATTCATGCTGGAACCCGGCGCCGGTCAGCGGGGCGCAGCCGTTGCCGCGGGCCGGGGTTCATAACAGCGCGTGGGTCCAGTCGCCCGGGATGGCGGCACTTGCCGACCCGTCGGAGCGCCCGCGACTCGAGGCCTATGTTCGCGGCATCGTCGGCCGCTTCGCCGGTGACCGCCGCATCCTCGCGTGGGACATCTGGAACGAGCCCGACAATGGCCCCGAGGTCGCGCTGCGCGATGCGGCGACACTCGCGGCGAAGGCTGCGCTGGTCACGCCGCTGCTCGCCGATGCGTTCGACTGGGCGCGCTCGGCGGCACCGTCACAACCGCTGACAAGTGCGATCTGGTCGGGGGACTGGTCGGCTCCCGACCGCCTGACCCCGATCCAGCGGCTTCAGATCGAATCGTCCGACGTCGTCTCGTTTCATAACTACGACAAGGCGGAGGAGTTCGCGCGGCGCATTGGCTGGCTTGAAGCCTTCGAGCGCCCGATCCTGTGCACCGAATATCTCGCCCGCCCGCGCGGCAGCACCTTCGCCGCGATCTTGCCGGTGGCGAAGGTGGCGCGGGTCGGGATGTTCAACTGGGGGCTGGTGCGCGGCGATACCCAGACCCACTTGCCGTGGGACTCATGGGACAGGCCGTACATCGATCGCCCGGCAGGGGTCTGGTTCCATGACATCTTCGACGCCGACGGGACCCCGTTCGATCCCGCCGAGCCGCCGTTCCTCCGCGCCGAGGCGCAGGCGTCAGGCTAGGACGGTGCCCGGGCGGCCGCGGCGAACCGCGGCACCGACGAGCCCGAAGCCGAGGAGCATCAGCCCCCACATCGCCGGCTCGGGGACCGCCGCGACCGAAACGCCGTCGAGGACCGCGATCGGCGGCAGGCCGACCGGGGTTCCGAGCGACAGGAACGACAGCACCTGGCTGGTCGACGTCGCGTGGAAGGTCATGCTCTCGTGCATCCAGCCCGAGAAACCCTGCGACGGATTGTGGACGAGCTCGGTGGTCTGCGTCGGCCCGCCGAAACCGACCGAGAGCTGCTCGGTCGTCGCTCCATGGCGGTTCTGCAGCTGCGACGCGCCCCAGTCGAACGAAACGACATATTCCTTGCCCTTAGTCAGGCCGGAAATCTCCTGGGTCAGATAACCCCGGTTGGTCGGGTCGCCGTCGAGCGCGACGAAGTTGCCGCCGGTCGGGCTGGCGACAAAGCTCGTCGCCAGCATCTGGCCGTCCGAACCATATTGCGTCTCCGCCCCGACCGTCGTCGCCGTGGCGGCGGACAGGTACAGGTTGAATGCCTTGAATGTCTCCGACGTCCATCCGGTCGGACCCTTGTCGGGGTTGTGCCAGGTGTTGAACTCGGTCGAGTAAGAATAGCCCGACTCGAAGTCGCCGTTGGTCACGAGGTTAGTCGCAGCGGACGCGTGCACTGCTGCCAGCGCGGCGCCCGCTACGATCATGACTTTAAGAACATTACGCATAAGCAACAAACTCCTGGTCGGCGTCGCAGTGCCGGTATGAGTTCGACTTAACGGAAACTAAATCAGCATAAAAGTAAATAGATCGTTAATTATCGTTTTGACGCCGTAACTAGGCGAAGCGTCACGCCCGACTGCGGGATTGAACATTCCAGTGGGATGGAGGACACCCGCACCAGGTCGCCCTCGATCGCCCGGCGACCACGGGGAGCGCGCCATGACCGACCATATCGCCGTCACGATCGATGGCGGGATCGCCGAAATCCGCTTCGCCCGGCCCGAGAAGAAGAACGCGATCACCGCCGCGATGTACGCCGCGATGCGCGACGCCCTGCTCGGCTGCGCGGTCGAGGACAGCGTCCGGGTTATTCTGTTCACCGCCGAAGGCGACAGCTTCACCGCGGGCAACGACCTCGCCGACTTCATGGCCCCCCGGGAGGGTGAGCAGGCAGTCACCGGCTTCCTGCGGGCAATCGCCACCGCGCCGAAGCCGCTGATTGCCGCCGTCCGCGGCAACGCCGTCGGGGTCGGGACGACGATGCTGCTCCACTGCGATCTCGTCGTTGCCAGCGAGACGGCGCGTTTGCAGGTGCCGTTCGTCAACCTCGGGCTCGTCCCCGAGGCGGCGAGTTCGCTGCTTTTGCCGCGCGTCGTCGGCCATGCCCGGGCGAGCGCGATGGTATTGCTCGGCGAGGCGCTCGACGCGGCGACGGCATTGGCGTCGGGGCTGGTCAACCGCGTCGTTGCCGACGGCGAGCTCGAAACCGTGGCGCGGGCGATGGCGACGACGCTCGCGGCCAAGGCGCCGACGGCGGTGCGGCTGGCGAAGGCGCTGCTCAAGGGCGATCTCGCACCCACGCTCGCGCGGATGGACGCCGAGGGGGTGCATTTCGCGGCGCAGCTCAAGTCGGCTGAATGCCGCGAGGCGATCACCGCCTTCTACGAAAAGCGCGCGCCCGACTTCAGCCGCGCCGCCTGATGTGATCGGCGACGGGTCGGGACGGGTCCTGGCCCGCCCCGAACCGCGGGTTAAGCCGCGACGACGACCGTGCGGCGGCGGCGGGCGACGACACCGACGAGGCCGAAGCCAGCGACCAATAAGGCCCAGGTTGCCGGCTCGGTCACGGCCGTAACCGAAACGCCGTCAAGGACTGCGACCGGTGGCAGGCCGCCCGGAGTGCCGTGCGACAGGAAGGTCAGCGCCTCGCTCGTCGCGGTCGCGGTGTACACGAACTTCTGCGCGAACCAGCCCTCGAAGCCGTGCGTCGGGGTGGCGAGCGTCACGGTGTCGTGCGACGCGCTGCCGAGCGAGACCTGCAGATAATCGGTCGTCGGACCGGCGCGGCTCATCAGCTCGGAGCCGCCCCAATAGAAGTTGACCGCATATTGCTTGCCGACGGTGAGGCCGTTGATCGTCTGGCTGAGCGGACCCGAATAGCTCGGGTCGCCGTCGAGGATGACGAACTTGCCGCCGTTCGGGCTCGCCCCGGTGAAGGTCGGCGGGAGATACTGCCCGGCCTCGCTCGACTGGGTGATCGTCTCTTGCGACGTCACCGTCGCCGAATCGACGTAAAGATTGTACGCCTGATCGCCCGATGTCGTCATCCAGCCCGTCGGACCCTCGGTCGGGTGGAACGCCGGGTTAAACTGGACCGAGTGGATATAACCGGTCTCGAACCCGCCGTTGACGACGAGGTTGGGAGCGGCGGTGGCGGCAGACGCGGTCGCGGCCAAGGCGACGGCAATGAGACTGACGAGGCGCATGTGATACTCCCTTCGTTAGTTATTTCTAACGAAGAATTAGCAAAACTCATGCCAGATGGTCGGTCCGCGGCTGGGGCATCGAAAACAACACGTTACAGTTCCGGTCCGAGGATTTGCGTGTTCTCCCCGGGAAGATTCGTACGGAATAGTGTCGGATATTCTTACAAACATTAACGAAACGTTACCGTAACGTCATCGCCGCCGCTTGCTCCGGTTCGCGGTCATTGGGTCGGGGCGCTTCGGCGGGACCCAGCCGGGAGGCGGCTCGACCGCCTGGCGGCTGGTGCCGAGCCCCATCGCGCCGGGCTGCTGGCGGTGGAGGTCGCCAGTCTCGCGCGCGGTGTCGACGTCGGCGAGCGCTTTGAGGTCGTCGCGCAGCTTGGCGGCAATCTCGAACTTTCCCGCCGCCGCCGCCTCGCGCATCTGGCGCTCGAGGGTCTCGCGGTTGGTCGCCATTATGCCGCTACAGCCATGTGACGTGTCCCATCTTACGTCCGGGCTTAACCTCCGACTTGCCGTAAAGATGCAGATGCGCGCCCGGGTCGGCGAGGACCGCCGCCCAGTCGTGGACCGCGTCGCCAAGCAAATTCTGCATGCGGACCTTGGGCGCGGTCAGCGTCGCCGGGCCGAGCGGCAGGCCGCAGACCGCGCGGATGTGGTTCTCGAACTGGCTGACGCGCGCCCCCTCGATCGTCCAGTGGCCGCTGTTGTGGACCCGCGACGCCATCTCGTTGAACACCGGGCCGTCGGGCGTCGCGAAGAACTCGATCGTCAGCACCCCGACATAGTCGAGCGCCTCCGCCACGGTGCGTGCAAGGGCGATCGCGGCGGCGCTGTGGCGGGCGATGAAATCGGGGGCAGGGACCGTGCTGACGTCGAGGATGCCGCCCTCGTGGCGATTGTGCGGAACGTCGTAGACGACGATCGCGCCGTCGTGGCCGCGGGCGAGGATGACCGAGAACTCGCCGTCGAAGGCTACGAGTCCCTCGACGATCGCCGGGCGGCTGCCGATCGCCGCCCATGCCGCCGCCGGGTCGTCGCCGGGGCCGATGCGTGCCTGGCCCTTGCCGTCATAGCCCATCCGTCGGGTCTTGAGGATCGCGCGCGGGCCGACCTCGAGCAGCGCAGCTTGCAGGTCGGCGACGCTGTCGACGGCGCGATACGGGGCGGGGTGGCCGCCGAGGCTCTCGATGAAGCGCTTCTCGCTCAGCCGGTCCTGCGCGATGTCGAGCGCGTTGCCGCCCGGGCGGACGGGAACTAGCCGCGCGAGGCGTTCGATCGCGGCGACCGGGACGTTCTCGAATTCATAGGTGACGACGTCGACCACGGCGGCGAAGGCGTCGAGCGCGGCCTCGTCGTCGTACGCGGCGCGGGTGACTTCGGCAGCGACGTCGCCTGCAGGCAGCTCGTCCTCGGGGGCGAAGATGTGGATGCGGTAGCCCATGTCCGCCGCCGCGAGCGCGAGCATCCGCCCGAGCTGCCCGCCGCCGAGAATGCCGATCGTCGACCCGGGGGGGATCAGGGCGAAACCGTCCGGCGCGATCAGAGCGGACTCGTCGGGAAGGGTCACTCGGGTTTATCCGCGACGCTCGCCGTCTGCTTCGCCCGCCACGCGTCGAGGCGTTCCGCAAGCGCGTCATCGGTCGTGGCAAGCTGCGCGGCGACGATCAGCGCGGCGTTGATCGCCCCGGCGCGCCCGATCGCGAGGCAGCCGACCGGGATTCCGGCGGGCATCTGGACGATCGACAACAGGCTATCCATTCCCGACAGCGCCTTCGATTCGACCGGCACGCCAAATACCGGCAGCCGGGTCAGCGCCGCGACCATCCCCGGCAGATGCGCCGCGCCGCCGGCCCCGGCGATGATCGCGCGCAGCCCGCGCGATACCGCGGTCGAGGCATAGTCGTACATCCGGTCGGGGGTGCGGTGGGCGGAGACGACGCGGGTTTCGTGCGCGATATCGAGCGCGTCGAGCGTCTCGGCGGCGGCGCACATCGTCGCCCAGTCCGACGTGCTGCCCATGATGATGCCGACGATGGCCATGTCTTGCCCCGTGTTCACGAAACGCCGGACCCTAGGGCCGCCGTCCCGCCAAGACCACCCTCAATCCCGCGACCACGGATCGAGAATCGTATCCCGCGCCACCGCGTCGGTCTGCGGGAAGTCGAGGCTGTAGTGCAGCCCCCGGCTCTCGTGCCGCCGTCGCGCCGAGCGGACGATCAGGTCGGCGACCTGGACGAGGTTGCGGAGTTCGATGAGGTCGGGGGTGACGCGGAAGTCGCTGTAGTAATCGTGGACCTCCTTGCGCAGGTTCTTGATCCGGTGCGCGGCGCGTTCAAGGCGCTTGTCGGTGCGGACGATGCCGACATAGTCCCACATGAAGCGGCGCAGCTCGTCCCAATTATGGCTGACGACGACCTCCTCGTCCGAATCGGTGACGCGGCTTTCGTCCCACGGCCGGGTAACCGGCGGCGCGGGGAGGGTATCCCACGCTGCCGTGATGTCGTCGGCGACGGCGACCCCGAAGACGAGGCATTCGAGGATCGAGTTCGACGCCAGCCGGTTCGCCCCGTGGAGGCCCGACTGCGACACCTCGCCGACCGCATACAGCCCGGGCAGGTCGGTGCGGCCGTGGATGTCGACGAGTACGCCGCCGCAGGTGTAGTGCGCCGCCGGCACGACCGGGATCGATTCGGTCGTGCAGTCGATGCCGAGCTCGAGCAGCCGGGCGTGGATCATCGGGAAGTGGTGGGTGATGAAAGCCGCCCCGAGGTGCGTCATGTCGAGCCGGACGTGGCTCAGCCCGAGCCGCTTGATCTCCGAATCGATCGCGCGGGCGACGACGTCGCGCGGCGCCAGCTCCATCCGCTCGTCATAGTCGGCCATGAAGCGCGTGCCGTCGGGCAGGAGCAGCCGCCCGCCCTCGCCGCGCACCGCCTCGGTGATGAGGAAGTTCTTGACCGTCGGATGGAACAGGCAGGTCGGGTGGAACTGGTTGAATTCCATGTTCGACACCCGGCAACCGGCGCGCCACGCCATGGCGATGCCGTCGCCGGTCGAGCCGTCGGGGTTGGTCGAATATTGATAGACCCGGCTCGCCCCGCCGGTCGCCAGCACCACGGCCCTTGCCGTAAAGCGCTCGACCTTCTTGGTCGCGACGTCGAAGGCATAGACGCCGTAGCAGTGGCGGTTGACGAAGCGCAGCGTCTCGACGTGGCGCTCGGTGATCAGGTCAACGACGGCGCGCCCGGTCACCAGCCTGATGTTGGGGTGCGCCGCGGCGGCCTTCGCCAGCGCGTCCTGGACCGCCCAGCCGGTGGCGTCGTCGACGTGGGCGATGCGGCGGTGGCTGTGCCCGCCCTCGCGCGTCAGGTGGAAGCGCTCGGTCCCGTTCTCGCCGACGTTGAACGGCACGCCGATCTCCGCCAGCCGGTCGATCGCGACGGCGGCGTGCTCGGCGACATAGGTGACGGTGGCGCGGTCGTTCAAGCCGCCGCCGGCGATCATCGTGTCCTCGACGTGGCTCTCGATCGTGTCGCCGGGCTCGAGCACCGCGGCGATCCCGCCCTGCGCCCATGCCGTCGACCCGCTCGAGACATCGCCCTTCGACAGGACGCAGACGCGGAAGCGGTCGGCGAGGTTGAGCGCGGTGGTCAGCCCCGCCGCGCCCGAGCCGACGACGACGACGTCGTATTCGCCCTTCGGCCCGCTCATGCCGCGCGCCGGGTCAGCTTGAGGAACACATCTTCGAGGTCCGCCTCGCGCGTCGAGACGTCGACGATGCCGATGCCCGCCTCGGTCAGCCGGTGGAGGATGTCGCCCGCCTGCGCCTCGCGCTTGTCGTAGGTGATCGACAGCGTCCGCGCGTTCTTCGCCACCGCGCGCTCGCCGAGTCCGGCGGGCAGGGGGCCGAGGTCGGCGTCGGTGGTGACGATCAAAATCTTGTCCTGCGCGGTCGCGAGCAAGGTCGAGGTCAGGTCGTTGGCGACGATCTGGCCGCCGTTGACGATGGCGATGCGGTCGCACAGCGCCTCGGCCTCCTCGAGATAGTGCGTCGTCAGCACCACCGTCGTGCCCCCGGCGTTGAGTTCGCGGACATATTCCCACAGCTGCGCGCGAAGCTCGATGTCGACGCCGGCGGTCGGCTCGTCGAGCACCAGCACCGGCGGCGTATGGACCAGCGCCTTCGCCACGAGCAGGCGGCGCTTCATGCCGCCCGACAGGGTGCGCGAATACGCGTGCGCCTTGTCCTCGAGGCGGACCGCGCGGAGCAGCTCCATTGTCCGCCGCTGCTTCTTCGGCACGCCGTACAGCCCGGCCTGGAGCTCGAGCGTCTCGAACGGGGTGAAGAAGGCGTCGAACAGGATTTCCTGCGGCACGATGCCGATCGACGCCTTGGCGTTGCGCGGGTGCTCGTCGATGTCGAACCCCCAGATGTTGGCGGTCCCGCCCGACTTGCGAACGAGGCCCGCGAGGATGTTGATCAGTGTCGACTTGCCCGCGCCGTTCGGCCCGAGCAGCCCGAAGATGCTGCCCCGCGGAATCTCGAGGCTGATCTTGTCGAGCGCGCGCTTGCCCCCGGCATAGGTCTTCTCGAGGTCGACGATCGAAATAGCAGAGGTGGTCATGTGCCGTGGGATAGGCGCGGGGGAAGGGAGCGGCAACCCTGTCGCTCCCCGCCTGTGGCATCGTCTGCCGCACACTACGGGCCGATCGCCGCCCGCAAGCCCGCCGCGTGTGCAGGTGCAGCATCGACGCGACAGCGCGCGACAATCGCATGACAGCTTCGAGCGCGGCCTTTCACCGCGAACCCCGACGCGCTAAGCGCACGGCATGGACACGATCCCCCCGCCCGAGGTGTTTTACACGACGTCGACCCGCGTCGCCTGCGACGGCGACGAGGACGGCGGTCCGAACGGCCATCCGCGCGTCTATCTGCAGATGGGACCGTCGGGGTTCGCCGACTGCGGTTATTGCGACCGCCGCTTCGTCCTCACCGGGGGCCCAGCCGATTTACGCTGACCTGGGCGCTACAGTGTCATCCCCGCGTACGCGGGGACCCAAATTCACCGCATTGCGACATTGGCTCCCTGCGCTCGCGGCGACGGCGGCTTTGCTGCTGGGGACCGCTCCCGCCACCGCCGCCCAAGCCGAGCGTTTCGAGATCGTTTCCGGCGTCCAGCCGATCGCGCGGCTGCGGGTCAAGAACACCGACCTCAACGTCCGCGTCGCGCTCGGCTTCGACAAGGCGCTGCTGCTCAACCTGCCGGCGGCGACCAAGGCGCGGCTGAAGGCGTTCCCGCTGATCGGCAAGCAGACCTTCAAGTCGAACCTGATGCCCGGCGGCAGCGCGCTGATCCGCGGCAACCTGTACGACATCGCCATCGACGGACTGCCCGAGACCTCGGTGCCGACGATCTGGTTCGACAAGGAGCTCGCCGACGACAGTGACGGCGTGATCTCGCTCCTCGCGCTCCCCGCCGAGCACGTCACGATCATCCAGCCGAACGCGCCGAAGGGCGGGCTGGTCTATGGCATCAGCCGCGCCGGCAAGGGCGACGCCGCAATGATCGCGTCGGTCGGCGGCGAGAAGGTCCACGTCATCCTCGACGTCCGCTCGCCCGAAACCCTGTTCAACGGCCGCGCGGCGCAGTTGCTCGAGGCGGCGGGGATGTTCAAGCGGACCGGCCGGGTCGGGCTGTGGCACCCGTTCCCCGGCAGTGCACTGCCGTTCGAGCACGTCGTCCCGACCCCCGGCGCGGCGCTCCTCGGCCTGCCTTTGGTCGCCCCCGCCGCTCGCATCACCGAGGCGCACGCCAAGGAACTCGACGCGCGCGCGCACGCCGGGACGAGCAGCGCCGACCAGGACGACGACGCGATCACCGTCACTGCGACGAAGAAGAAGCAGCAGCCGCCGTGGATTCTGATCGGCCGCGATGTCCTCGATCATTGCAGCCGGATCGAGCTCGACCGCCCCGGGCAGCGCTGGGCGCTGACGTGCAACTTCGCCGGAGTTACCAGTAGCCGGCCATGATCTCGGCGGCCCACGCCGGCTCGCGAACCTCACCGCGCGCGATGAAGCCGCGCAGGACCGGCTTGACGTCGAGCACCGGGGTACCGTCGATCGCATCGAGCCCGGTGACCGAAAGCCGCAGCCCGTCGACCGCGACGATCCGGCAGACCGAGACGGCGATCCGGTTCGGCCGGTTGCGCCCGCGCTGCGCGAGGATGCCGACCAGCGGTCAGTCGGGGTTGCCACGCGGCCGTCGCGCGCCGGTGACGATCGCGCTGACCGGCAGGCGGTCGAACAGGTAGACGATCTCGACATGGCTGAAGGCGTCGAGCCCGGCCATCGCGTCGTCGCCGACGACCTTCGGATCGAGGATGATCGTTGCCGCGACCGCGTCCCACGCGTCGTCCTCGGCCTCGCTCCGCCCGCCTTCGACGCGCCCGATCGCTTCGACAATGTAACTCATGGCTTCCCTCCCCCGGTTGCTGCCCTATATCTCACTTTATGACCATGCCCGATCCCGCCACGATCTTTTACCGCGACACCGATCTCGACCCGGTGCGGACCGAACGCCTCGTCGCGCAGGCGCTCGACGGCTGCGACGACGGCGAGCTGTACCTCCAGTACGCGACGTCGGAGTCGTTCAGCTTTGACGACGGACGTTTGAAGGCGGCGACCTTCGACACGACGCAGGGCTTCGGCTTGCGCGGGGTGTCGGGCGAGACGACCGGCTTCGCCCACGCCAACGAGCTGTCCGACGCCGCGATCCGCCGCGCCGCCGACACCGTCAAGGTCGTCCGCTCGGGGTTCGGCGGGACGGCGAGTCTCGACCGCCCGCCGCGGACCAACCGCCAGCTTTACACCGACTCGGATCCGCTGTCGGCGATCCCGTTCGCCGCCAAGGTCGCGCTTTTGCAGGCGATCGACGCCGCTGCGCGCGCCCGCGATCCCCGCGTCGTCCAGGTTTCGGCGTCGCTCCTCGGATCGTGGAGTGTCGTCGAGATCGTCAGGGCGGACGGGCTGCGAGCGCGTGATGTGCGGCCGCTGGTGCGGCTCAATGTGTCGATCGTCGTCGCCAACGGCGATCGCCGCGAGACCGGCTTCCACGGCCTCGGCGGACGCTACCTGTACGACGACCTGATGAAGCCCGAGACGTGGAATGCGGCGATCGATTCCGCGCTCCACCAGGCGCTGGTCAACCTCGACGCGGTCGACGCCCCCGCCGGCGAGATGACCGTCGTCCTCGGCCCGGGCTGGCCCGGCATCCTGCTCCACGAGGCGATCGGCCACGGCCTCGAAGGCGACTTCAACCGCAAGGGCACCAGCGCCTTCGCCGGGCTGATCGGCCAGCGCGTCGCCGCCCCGGGGGTCACCGTCGTCGACGACGGTGCGATGGACATGCGCCGCGGCTCGCTGACGATCGACGACGAGGGCACGCCGACCGAGCGGACCGTGCTGATCGAGGACGGCATCCTCAAGGGCTATATGCAGGACCGGCTCAACGCCCGGCTGATGGGGGTTGCCCCGACCGGCAACGGCCGCCGCGAAAGCTATGCCCATGCGCCGATGCCGCGGATGACCAACACCTTCATGCTCGGCGGGCGCGACGATCCCGGCGAAATCCTCAGCCGGGCGAAGTCGGGCATCTACGCCAAGTCGTTCGGCGGCGGGCAGGTCGACATCACCAGCGGCAAGTTCGTCTTCAGCTGCACCGAGGCGTATCGCATCGAGAACGGCCGCATCGGCGCGCCGATCAAGGGCGCGACGCTGATCGGCAACGGCCCCGACGTGCTGACGCGGGTCAAGGCGATTGGCAACGACCTGATGCTCGACGAGGGCGTCGGCACGTGCGGCAAGGCCGGGCAGAGCGTCCCCGCCGGGGTCGGCCAGCCGACCTTGCTGATCGAGGGCCTGACGGTCGGCGGCACGGCGGCTTAGCGGCGCGTGAAGTTTTTCGACCATCTCGACGCCAAGCTCTGCGCCTTTGTCGAGAAGCAGCCGGTGTTCTTCGTCGCGACCGCCGCGCCCGACGCGCGGATCAACCTCAGCCCCAAGGGGATGGACAGCTTTCGCGTGCTCGGGCCCAACCGAGTCGCCTATCTCGACTGGGGCGGATCGGGCAACGAGACCAACGCGCACCTGCTCGACGATGGCCGGATCACCGTGATGTTCTGCGCCTTCGACCGTTCGGCACTGATCGTCCGGCTATACGGCCGGGGCCGGGCCGTGCTGCCGCAGGACGCCGACTGGGCCGAGCTTGCTGCCATGTTCACGATCGAGACCGGGGTTCGGCAGATTTTTGATATTGCGGTCGACTCGATCCAGTCGTCGTGCGGCTACGCCGTGCCGCTGATGACCTTCGACCGCGAACGCCAGACTCTGCGCAAACATTATGCTCCGACGACTCCTGCCGAGAATCTCGCGAAGTGGGAGACGCGCACTCGGAGCATCGACGGCCTGCCGACGCGCCCGCCGTCGAAGGTGCCCGCCTGATGGCGCTCGTCGTCGTCGAGACGCTGTTCGACCGGATCGCCGGGGAGATCGCCCGCGCCCGCCTCGAGACCGCCGGGATCGAGGCCGTGCTGTTCGACGGCGGGATCGCCTCGGTCATCGGCAGCGGGCTGTCGGGGGTCCGGCTGATGGTCGACGAGGCCGACGAGCCTGCCGCCCGAGCTTTGCTCGACGACCTCGAAGCGTCAGCGACCGTCCCGGACGACGCCGCACCGTGAAACGGGCATTGGCGCTCGGCGGCGGGGCAGGGCTCGGCTGGGCGCATATCGGGGTGCTGCGCGAACTGACCGCGCGCGGCGTGACGATCGACGCGATCTCGGGGACCTCGATCGGCGCGGTTGCGGCGGTGTGCCTCGCCGCTGGTCGCCTCGAGGTGCTCGAGGACCTCGCCCGCGCCACCGGCGGGCGGCAGGTGATGCGCTACATCGACGTCGATTTGCGCCGCGGCTCGCTGCTCGGCGGGCGGGCGGTGGCGCGCGAGCTTCTCCGCCACTTCGGCCACGCCGAATTGCAGGACCTGTTCATCCCGTGCGCCGTCGTCGCCGCCGACCTGATCTCGGGGAACGAGGTGGTGATGACGCGCGGTTCGGTGGTCGAGGCGGTCCGCGCTTCGATCGCGATCCCCGGCATCTTCCCGCCGCTCCGCCGCAGCGGGCAGGTCCTCGTCGACGGCGGCGTCGTCACCCCCGTGCCCGTCCGCGCCGTCCGCGCGCTGAGCACCGCCCCGGTCATCGCGATCAACCTCCAGGGCGACTATCTCCGCCGCGCCGAGAAGGGCCTGCCGGCGCGGCTGCGCATCCTGACACCGATGCGCGTTGGCCGTGCCGGAATCAGCCTGCTCCTCGCCGAACTCGCGCGAAAGTCGCTGCTGCTCGACCCGCCCGACCTCGAACTCGCGCTTCCGGTCGGGCATTTCCACGTCCGCAACTTCACCAAGGCGAGCGAACTGATCGACATCGGCGCCGCCGCTGTCGACGAAGCATGGCCGGAAATCGTCGCGCTCGACGCCTGATAATCGGGCAGCCGCCCCGACCTGCCGCATTTTTCATCACTCAGCCGACCGCCATTGCTGCATTGCAACAGCGTTAACGCTTCTGGCACGGCCCTTGCATCGCATCGGGTTCAAGGGGCCGGGAGGACAGCCGTGAAACTCGTCATCGCGATCATCAAACCGTTCAAGCTCGACGAGGTGCGCGAGGCGCTGACCGGCGCCGGGGTGCAGGGCATGACGGTGTCGGAGGTCAAGGGCTTCGGCCGTCAGAAGGGGCAGACCGAAATCTACCGCGGCGCCGAATACACCACCAACATGGTCCCCAAGATCAAGATCGAGGTCGTGGTCACCGACGAGCAGGTCGCCAGCGTCGTCGAGACGATCCAGCAGACCGCGCACACCGGCAGCATCGGCGACGGCAAGATCTTCGTTGCCGAAATCGCCAGCGCCGTGCGGATCCGCACCGGCGAAACCAACGAAACCGCGCTTTAAGGGGGTGCAGGCAACCATGAAACTCAGTCTGAAGAACCTCAGCGCGCCGGGAGCTGCCGCCGTCACCGCGCTCACGCTGGCGACGCCGGCATGGGCCGCCGCGGCACTGATAAAGGCGCCGACCGCGCTCCAGCAGGCCGACATGTCGAACAAGGGCGACACGTCGTGGATGCTGGTGTCGACGCTGCTCGTGCTGATGATGTCGGTGCCGGGCCTCGCCTTGTTCTACGGCGGGCTGGTGCGGACCAAGAACATGCTCAGCGTGCTGATGCAGGTGTTCATGATCGTCTCGCTCGTTGCCGTGATCTGGTGCTGCTGGGGTTATTCGGAGGCGTTCACCGCCGGTCCGACGCAGTTCTTCGGTGGCCTGTCCAAGGCGATGCTGATGGGCGTGTCGTCGTCGACCTACGCCGCGACCTTCTCGAACAACGTCTACATTCCTGAATATGCCTATGTCGTTTTTCAGATGACCTTCGCCTGCATCACCCCGGCGCTGATCGTCGGGGCGTTCGCCGAGCGGGTGAAGTTCTCGTCATTGATGGTCTTCGTCGTGCTGTGGATGACGATCGTCTACTTCCCGATCGCGCACATGGTCTGGTACTTCGCCGGTCCTGACTTCCTGCCCGATGCCAAGACCGACGCGGGCTTCCTGTTCAACATGGGCGCGCTCGACTTCGCCGGCGGCACCGTCGTCCACATCAACGCCGGGATCGCGGGCCTCGTCGGCTGCATCATGATCGGCAAGCGCCTCGGCTACGGCAAGGAATCGACCCCGCCGCATTCGCTGACGATGACGATGATCGGTGCCAGCCTGCTGTGGGTCGGCTGGTTCGGCTTCAACGCGGGGTCGAACCTTGAAGCGAACGGCGTCACCGCGACCGCTTTCATCAACACGTTCGTCGCCACTGCCGCCGCCGCGATCAGCTGGGCGCTCGTCGACCAGATCGTCCACGGCAAGCCGTCGATGCTCGGCGCCGCCTCGGGTGCCGTCGCCGGACTGGTCGCGATCACCCCGGCTAGCGGGTACGCCGCGCCGATGACCTCGATCGTCCTCGGCTTCATCGTCTCGCCGGTCTGCTTCTTCTTCGTCTCGACCGTGAAGTCGAAGTTCAAGTACGACGACACGCTCGACGTCTTCGGGGTTCACTGCGTCGGCGGGATCATCGGTGCCCTCGCCACCGCGATCGTCGCCAGCCCGAACCTCGGCGGCCAGGGGCTGATCGACTTCACCACCTTCCCGCAGACCGCCGGCAAGCCCGCCGACTACGACATGATCGCCCAGCTATTCATCCAGCTCAAGGCGGTCGTGCTGACCCTGCTGTGGTCGGGCATCGGCTCCGCCATTCTCTACTTCATCATCGACAAGACGATGGGGCTGCGTCCCTCCGAGGAAGCCGAGCGCGAAGGCCTCGACATCACCTCGCACGGAGAGCGCGCCTACAATTATTGACCAGTTCCTCCCCAAGGAAACCAGACTGGGCCGGATGGGAAACCATCCGGCCCTTTTTTTTGCGTTCTGACGGGGGCGACGTGGTTGGACCGGCGCTTTGTCAGCGGAAGCCTCGGATCGGCGCCCGTCTAGCGCGCGCGTCGACCACGCGGATTTGCCGGGCCGAAGCTAGGCCAAAGCCGCTCGACGATCGCGGCTCCAGCCAAGCCGATCACCACCCCCGCCGCGATGTCGGACGCGAAGTGAGCCCGCCGCGGAATCTGCACCAGCGCGACGAAAGTGGCGGCTCCCGCGACCGCGATACGGTGCCGCGGATACGAGCGGACGAAGACCGTCGCGATCGCCGTGACCCCGGCCGTGTGCCCTGACGGGAAGGAGGTACGGTCGTGTTCGTCGCTGTCGCCCGGTCGCGCCTCATACTCGCCACGCTCGACCAGCAGCGACGGCCGCGTCCGGTCGACCCGATCCTTGACCAAGGTCTTGAGCCACGTCGCCAGCGAGTGCGCCGCGAGCATCCTCAAGCCGGTGCCCGCCAGCCGCCAATCCCTGCGGCCTGCTCCCGAAACGATGACCGCACCGCATAATGCGCGCATCGGCGGCTGGTTGCCGACCCCGCCAAGCATGCCGAACAAGCGGCCGACCGGCGTCTCGTCGATGAAGGCAGTGGCGTTGGCGATGGCGATATCGGCGGCTTCGATGCGCGCGAGCAGGTCGGTCATTCGGTGCCTTGGAGTTGGATGCGGGAGACGAACCGCTTGCGGCGAAGGGCGTTCCCGCATTTCGTGCGATGCACGCGAGACTGGTGCGCCCTTCAACGGCAAAGGGACGTGCGTCCCTTCGAAGCCGAGCGCGAAGGCTTCGACATCACCTCGCACGCTGGCTGCCGTGCCGTCATCGCTGCCGACGGACAGATTCCCTTCGGTTCGTTGCCGTACCGTGATTTGTTGCGAGAGTGTTATAGAGACGTCACTGCGTGAGAGTTCACTCGCCTGGCACCGGGCGAATGATCGGCACCGGTCGACCATCGCCCCAAGGGGCGATGACAGTGACTATTTTACCCGACCAGAGTCGCGTTCGTAATCTTTTGTTGCAGACGATGTCGCCGAGCGATTTCGCCCTGCTTGCGCCTCACCTCGTGGCGGTCGACATGCCGGCGAAGAAGCCGCTCGGTGAACCCGACGTCAAGATCGCGACGAACTGGTTCTTCGAAACCGCGATCGCCTCGATGGTCGCGATGTCGCCCGAAGGACACCAGAGCGAGTCGGGCTTTGTCGGACGATGCGGCTTCGTCGATATCGCGACGCTGCTGGGCAGCAACATCTCGTCGATCGAATGCTACATCCAGGTTGCCGGCACGGGGTTCTCGATCCCGGCAAGTGCCCTGCAAAAAGCGGTCGCTGCGAGTTCGACGCTCAACCAGTTACTGCTGCGCTACGTCCAGGCGTTCATCGTCCAGGTGGCGCACACGGCCCTGTCCAATGCCGCTCACGGCGTCGAGGAGCGGCTGGCGCGCTGGCTGCTGATGTGTTTCGACCGGGTCGACGGCGACGAGGTCGCGCTGACCCACGAGTTCCTCTCGCTGATGCTCAATGTCCGGCGGTCCGGCGTGACCATGGCACTCGCGTCGCTGTCGGGTGCCGGATTGATCACGACACGGCGTGGCTTCGTTGCCTTGCGCGACCTTGCCGGCCTGCGCGATCTCGCGTCGGACAGCTACGGGGCCCCGGAAGAGGCGTACGAAAAACTCATCGGCGCAACGCTGTCCCGCCCTTCACAGTTCGTCCGTCAATAGGCACCGCCTTCGCCGCGCGGCCGCGTATTTCTTGTGGCCCCCGCCCGTGTCGGTCGGCTACAACACCGGGCATGACCGAGACCCCCGAAGCCCGCACCCGTCGCCGCTGGATCACGATGGGAGAGATCATCGGGATTGCCGCGCTGGTCATTTCGGGGCTGAGTTATTGGGACGCGCATCAGGAGCGGATCGCGCCGCCGAAGTCGCCCGCCGCTGTGCCGGTCAAGGAAAAGCCGCTCGTCCTGACGGGGACGCTGTCGGACGCGCGCGACCGGATCGACCTCCACGCGGCGTCGCCCGACGACGTCATCCAGACCCAGACGATCCATTTCCCGGCGAAGGTGCGCGGCGATGCGGTCGACACCACCGGCAACGCCCGGATCGAGGCGGGATGGTTCGACGCCGGGCTCCGCGCCGCGCTCAAGGGGAGCAAGATGCACGCCGGGCGGCACCGGCTCGCGGTCGGGATCGAGACGGTCTATGTCGCCGGCGACGCGACGCGCACCGACCGCGCGGTCTACGACATCGGCTACACCCTCCACGAACGCCTGCTCCGCCCCGACGCCGTCGCGATCGAGGGCGTGTCACTGGTCCGGCGGGCGGGCAGCGACCTCCAGACGGCGGTCGACGCGCGCTTCGCGACGCAGGTGCCCAAGCCCGAGGCAAAGTCCGAGCCCGAGACCAAGCCCACGTCCGAGTAACCCTCTTCGCGGCAGCGTTACGAGCGGGTATCGGTGGCGCGTTCATTCCGGGGAGAGACGCCATGCGCCGCACGATGACCTGCCTGATCGCCACCCTTCTGCTCGGCAGTACCGCCGCCGGGGCGAGTCCCGAAGCCGCGATCAAGGATACGCACCGCCCCGCCGCCGACGTCGCCCGCGACGCCGACCGCAAGCCCGCCGAAATGCTTGAATTCGCCCACGTCGGCCCTGGCAAGAAGGTCGTCGACTTCCTTCCGGGAGGGAATTATTTCACCCGGCTGTTCGCGATCGCGGTCAAGCCGGGCGGTAGCGTCATCGCCGTCGTCCCGGCTGCTGCCGCCGCGCGCGACAAGACCGGCGCGATCGTCGCCGATCCGGCCTATGGCAACGTCACGATCGCCAGCGGTCTCGGCGACCCGGTGATGACCGGGCTCGACGTCGTCTGGACCGCACAGAACTACCACGACCTCCATAATACCGACGCGCCGGTTGTCGCCGGGGCGAACAAGGCGGCGTTCAATGCGCTCAAGCCGGGCGGTTATTACGTGATCGTCGACCATGCCGCGCTGCCGGGAGCGACCGACGCGACCAAAAAACTCCACCGGATCGACCCCGCCGTGGTCAAGGCCGAGGTCACTGCCGCCGGCTTTGTCTTCGACGGCGAGAGCAAGGTCCTCGCCAACCCCGCCGACGACCACAGCAAGCCGGTGTTCGACCCGTCGATCCGCGGCCACACCGACCAGTTCGCGTACCGGTTCCGCAAGCCGTAGCTGTCCTACAAGGCCAGCAATGGGGTATTGTCGCGGCGTCGGAGTCGGCGTGTGATTTGCCGCGACATGCTCTTTCTCATTGCTGGATCGTTGCCGCGAAATTGGGCTCGCAGGAATGCCGCTATCGTGTGGACTTAGTGGACTTCCGCGAGAAGGCCGCGAGGAACTGCGCGGTGCGGGTGTGGACTTTGAGCGCGTTCAACTGCGCTCGCTCCAAGTTGTCATCCCGGCGAAGGCCGGGACCCAT
>NZ_JANYGL010000017.1 GCF_025362435.1 Polymorphobacter sp. | reverse complement strand
TCGCCGACGGGGTCATAGATGACGTCGGGGCCCTTGCCGCCGGTCAGCCGCTTGACCTCGTCCTTGAGGTTGGTCGTCGCATAGTTGATCGTCGCGTCGGCACCGTACTCACGGCACAGCGCGAGCTTCTCGTCGGTCGAGGCGGCGGCGATGACCGTCGCGCCCATCAGCTTGCCAAGCTCGACCGCGGTCAGCCCGACGCCCCCCGCCGCGCCAAGGACGAGCAACGTCTCCCCCGGAGCAAGCCGCGCGCGCTGCTTGAGCGCATGGTGCGACGTGCCATAGGTCATGGTGAAGCCGGCGGCGATGTCGGCGGGCATGTCGCCGGGGATCGGCACGACCTGCGCCCGGTTGGCGATGACATATTCGGCGAAGCAGCCGTTGCCTGTCATCGCGACGGCGCGGTCGCCGACCTTGAGGTCATCGACCCCCTCGCCGACCGCGTCGATCACGCCGGCCGCTTCACCGCCAGGGGTGAAGGGCAGCGGCGGTTTGAACTGGTAGAGGTTCTGGATGATCAGCGTGTCGGGGAAATTGACCCCCGCCGCCTCGACCTTGAGGCGGATCTGCCCGCGCCCCGGCTCGGGCGTCGGCGCGTCCTGCACCACGAGCAGCTCGGGCGGACCATGTTCGACGCACATCACGGCCTTCATTCGACGCTCCCCTGTATGTTGTCGGCATCATCTACCGTCGGCAACCGATACCACCGTGGCTCGCGGGAACAAGCCGTTGCCATTCGACAACTACAGCCAATAGCGGTGGAGGACCGCCCATAGGGTCAGCAGGCATGACAGCCCCGACCAGCCGATCAGCACGGCCAGCAAGCGGTCGGACCATGCGGTGCGGATGACGAGGCCCGGCAACAAGGCGAGCACGACAACCATCAGCGGCGTCAAGTACCGCCCCTGCGCGCCGTTGACCCACGGCGACCCGATCGCGTTGAACTGCAGGTAGAGCAGCAGGTATATCACCACGTAACAGGTCAGTGCGATGCCCGCGGCGACGATCGCCACGGCGAGCGGGCGGCGAACAATGCCCAACGATGTCACCGACGCGATCGCCAGCACCAGCAGCGAGGCAGGACCGAAGAATGCCGGTAGCCTGATCGTGAGATTACCGAGCAGCGATCCGGTACTCGTCAGCAGCAACCGCACTATCTGCGTCTTCATCGTGTGCACGAATATCACCACGGTGCGCACTGGATGATCGATCATCTGCCGCAGCTGCCCGGCGGGATTGACGACGATGTCGTCGAGCATTGAAAAAACCTTGTCGCGGACGAAATACGCCCACGCCGCCCATAAGACGACTGCGACCAGCGATACGCACAGCAGCAATGTGAGCCGCGGCGACCAGCGCCGATCGACGATTGCGGCGATCAACGGAGGCAGTATCGCGAGCGGCAAATAGGCGACCTTGCCGACCGCGATGACCAGCGTTCCGGCCGACAGCAATAGCAGGTCGTTCCGGCTGATCACCGCGCGGTCCGCCCAGCGGCTGAGGATCGCCGCGAACATAATTGTGATCGGCAGGAGCAGCGCATCGGCGGAGACGGTCGCCGATTGGAACAGGACGATAGGCAAGGTGCCCGCGACCAGCAGCAACGGCGCACTGCCGCGGCTGCGCCGAATGCCCCACCAGATTAGCGCTCCGGCAAGGAGAACGTTGGCGACGCGCCCGACATACATCCATGTAAACACCGGCAAATCGAGCAGCGATGACAGTTCGATGCCAATTACGGGGCCGAAATACAGCAAGGGCGAATAGAGCGCCGTGTTGTTATGCTCGGCAAATGCCCGTTTCCCGGTTTGATGAAAGGACAGACGTGCAGCGAAATCTGCGCGCGGCATCCTGTAATGCGGGTTGACCTGCTCCTGCTTGATTTCCTGCGATAGCGCGGCTTTGTCGGCCACGCTGATGGCCGCAGTGTCGATCCGTGCGCCGGCAACCCGCTTTTCCTTCCGCTTGATCCGTGCGTCATAGCTGACTTCGGGGACGATCGCGCCGCTGGCGATGCCGACCGCCCTGAGGAAATGCTCGCGCTCGTCGGCGGCGCCGAATGGCCCGATCAGGAACGCCAGCACGAGCATGATCGGGACCGCCGCCAGCAGGAAAACGCGGGCGCAAAGCGCGGCACGCCGGTCGATCTCGCTCACAACCTCGGGTACGATATCATTCATCGGCATCACCCGGCTGCCGCAACGAGCGCATCGCCCAGCAACGCAAACTCGTCGGCACGCGGTGAGCTCGATCGCCATGCCAGTGCGATCTCGCGGCTGGCGTGGGCGCCCTCGACCGGACGGGCGAGTACCGGGGTGTTGAGCAATATGCCGGCGTCGATCGCCATCTTCGGCACGAGCGTCAGGCCGAGCCGGTTGGCGACCATCTGGACGAGGGTGTGGAGCGAGGTACCGAGGATCGCGGCGTCGGCGCGGAGGTCGGGACGGCCGCACGCAGCCAGCGCGTGATCCTTGAGGCAATGCCCGTCCTCGAGCAGCAGCAGGCGCGCGGTGTCGATCGTCTCGGGCAGGACGCGCAACGGCGGATCGGTGAAATCGGCCGGGTGGAAGGCGAGGTAGAAGGGGTCGTCGAACAGCCGCTTGGTGACGACATCGCCACACCCCCACGGCAGCGCGAGCAGGACGCAATCGAGCTGTCCGCGCGCGAGCGCCTCGCACGCCGCGCCGCTTGGCTCCTCCCGGAGGAACAGCTTGAGGTCAGGATAGGATTCGCGCAACCGCGGGAGCAGGCGCGGCAGGAGAAACGGCGCGATCGTCGGGATGACGCCGAGCCGCAGCTCACCGCCGAGCGGCTTCGACGCTGAGTGCGCGAGTTCGGCAAGCTCGTCGGCTTCGCGCAGGACGATATAGGCCTTGGCAACGACGCGCTCACCAACCGGGGTGAAGCGGACGACGCGCCGGGTCCGCTCGACCAGCGTCACCCCAAGCAGCGTTTCGAGCTCGCGCAGGCCCGCCGAAAGTGTCGACTGGGTGACGAATGACGCCGCCGCCGCCCGCCCGAAATGGCCGTTCTGGTGCAGCGCAACAAGATATTGCAGCTGCTTGAGAGTCGGCAGAAAGGTCATCGGTTAAGCCGATCAATAGGAGCGAATATATTCGTTAGGCAATTTAGGTGCAGTGCACCATTTGCCGTGAGTGATCCATCCCCAAGGAGATATTCCATGCTTAGCGTCGGCGACAAGCTGCCCAACTTCACCCTCTCGGTCCAGCAGGGCATTTCCGCCCTCCCCGGCGGCGAGACGATCGACCTCGCCACCCACGCCCCGGGCAAGTGGAAGATCCTGTTCTTCTGGCCCAAGGACTTCACCTTCATCTGCCCGACCGAGATCATCGGCTACGGCGACCTCGCGGAAGACTTCGCCGACCGTGACGCCGTCCTGATCGGCGGCTCGACCGACAGCGACTTCGTCCACTTCGCATGGCGCAAGGCCGACGAGCGCCTCGCAAAGTGCGACTTCCCGTGGATCGCCGACAACAAGCACGAACTGACCCGCGCTCTCGGCATCCTCGACAAGGACGCCGGCGTCGCGCTGCGGGCGACCTTCATCGTCGATCCCGAGGGCGTCATCCAGCACATCACGGTCAACGGCCTCAACGTCGGCCGCAACCCCGCCGAGACGCTGCGCATCCTCGACGCGCTTCAGACCGACGAGCTGTGCCCGTGCAACTGGAAGGAAGGCGACGACGTCCTCCAGCCGATGGCCGAAGCTGCGTAAGCCTGACGTCCCTCTCCCCGGCGGGGCGAGGGACACGACCCTACCCTCTCCCCTTGAGGGAGAGGGACGGCGCCCTTGCGCCAGGGAGAGGGCAAGTGCGGCAGTGCCGGCTTATTAGCTCTCCCCCCTCACCCTCACCCTGGTCGCCAAGCGGCGACCTGTCCCTCCCCCTCAAGGGTGGAGGGAGGAAGACGTCAGGAATTTCACATGTCCCTCAATGACCTCGCCCGCACCCTCCCCGACTACGCCAAGGACCTGCGGCTCAACCTGTCGTCGCTGCTCACCGAGCAGGGCCTGACCGACCAGCAGAAGTACGGCTGCATCGTCGCCTGCGCGCATGCCGCTTCGTACCGCCCGCTGATCGTCGAGGCCGAGGCCGAAGCGACGGCGAAGTTGACGGAAGCCGGCATGACCGCGGCCAAGGCGGCCGCCTCGATCATGGCGATGAACAACATCTACTACCGCTTCATCCACCTCGCGCAGAACAAGGAATATGCGACGCGCCCGGCGAAGCTGCGGATGAACGTCATCGGCGCGCCCGGGATCGACAAGGCCGACTTCGAGCTGTTCAGCCTCGCGGTGTCGGCGGTCAACGGCTGCGGCATGTGCATCGACGCGCACGAGAAGGTACTGCTTGCGGCGGGCGTGTCTATCGACACGATCCAGACCGCAGTGCGGATCGCGGCGGTGATCCACGGCGTCGCGCGGTCGCTCGAGGCGCTCCCGCAGGCCTGAACAGCATAGCCCGAACGAGAAGAGGCGGCCCGATCGGGCCGCCTCTAGTCAGTCGTCGATCGATCAGAGGCCGCGGTTCGCGCCCATTCCGGTCGACGCCATCCCGCTCGACCCGGCCCCGGTCGTCGAGCCGACCGCGTCTGCGGCTTCGATGCCGGTCGACTGGCGCGCAATGTTGACGCCATAATAATCGTCGATTTCGCTGCCGCTCTGGCCGTAATCGAGCGTGTCGACCTCGTTGCGGCTATAGTTCGGCGCACCGCGCAAGTCGTCGGCGGTGTTCTGGATGTTGTAGCCGCCCTTGGCTTCGTCGTACGTCAGCACGTTCCACGGCAGCGGGTGGTAGCGCTCGCCGATGCCGAGGAAACCGCCGAACGACATCACGGCGTAAGCGACCTTGCCCGACGTCTTGCCGAGCATGATCGAATCGATCGTGCCGAGACGCTCGCCGCTCGCGTCGTAAACCGCGGTGCCGACGACCTTGTCGGCGGAGATCAGCTTCTGGGTCTCGTCGGTTGTCAGCGTGTCGGTGCGGTCGCGCCCGGCGCCATCGCGGTTGTCGCCAAGCTCGCGTGAGCCAGCCGTGCCGGTCGCGCCTGACTGCGGCGCGGCGGAATGGGTCGTGTCTTGGACGGTCAACCCGTCATTATATTCGGGACTGCGCGCTCCGGTCGCGGGAGCGTACGGATTGTCTGTGGTCATCGGATCCTCCTCTACGGGAAGCCCTGCTGGGCGAAAGTTCAACGGGCGATGGCCGCTGCCGTTCCGCTCGTTCGGCGCGCGCCCGATGCGCTTCGCGGCGTGCCGCGCCGGGCTTGCGGCGGGCTGGTATTGCGCCCGACAGCAGGTTATGAGCGTTGCTCGAAAACGGGAAAACCCCGGGAGACCTGAATGACCGGCCTGTTTGCCTATCTCGACGCCGTCAAGGCGCGCGATCCTGCCGCAAGGTCGCGCTGGGAGGTCATGCTGTACCCCGGCGTCTGGGCGCTCGGCTTCCACCGCATGGCGCACGCCTTGTACAATGCGCGGCTGTTCCTGCTGGCGCGCGTCGTCAACCACACAGGGCGCTTTCTCACAGCAATCGACATCCACCCGGGCGCGAAGATTGGCCGTGAGTTCTTCATCGACCACGGCTTCGTCGTCATCGGCGAGACGGCCGAGATTGGCGACAACGTGACGATCTACCAGTGCGTTACGCTTGGCGGCACAGACCCGGCGAACGGCATTCCCGGTAAGCGCCACCCGACGATCGCCGACGGCGTCATCATCGGCTCGGGCGCGCAGGTCCTCGGCCCGATCATGGTCGGCAAGCGTGCGCGGATCGGCGCCAATGCCGTCGTCACCCGCGACGTCCCCGAGGGCGCGACGATGGTCGGTATCCCCGCCCGCTCGACGCTGGTCGACGCCGACGACTATGCGCGAAAGTTCGTGCCGTACGGCACGCCGTGCAGCCAGAAGTACGACCCCGAGACGCAGAAGCTCGAGATCCTCCGCTGCGAGGTCGAGACGCTCCGCGCGCGCCTTGATGCGCTGGCGGTGCCCGACGTCGGCGTCGAGCCGGTCGATACTATGTTGAAAATCCAGGGCTGACCGGCTTGTCGAACGTCGTCCCCCTGCCCGTTGCGACGGCACGGCAGACGGTATTCGACCGGCACGAGTTAAACGCGATCCTCGGCGTCTATGGCCGGATGGTTTCGGCTGGGCTGTGGCGCGATTATGCCGTCGAGCTTGGGCGCGATACCGCGGTGTTCTCGGCTTTTCGCCGCGCCGCCGAGCGCCCCGAGATCCAGGTCGTCAAGGCCCCGGCGCTGCGAACGAAGCAGGGGATGTACGCGTTGATTGGTGAGGCTGGAGCGGTGCTGAAACGCGGTCACGAACTCAGCACGATCCTCGCGCCGCTCGAGCGCAAGCTGGTCAAACTGGTCGACTAGAGCGTCACCACCGGCAGCCGCGCCGTCACGCTGCCCGGCAGCATCGTCAGCACCCGCGCGCGGATCGGACGCCATGCCGCCGACAGCAGGACGAGGAAGCTGCCGAGGACCAGCGCAGTCAACGCCAGCGATGCGTCGAGCGCGCCGCCGCTCGCGACGAGCGACTGGATGGCATAAACGACATAGGCCAGCGCCGAGACCAGCAGCGCGCGCCTGTCGATCGCCAGCGCGACGAGGGTCAACCCGGCATAGACCGCGATCACTGCGACCGCTGCCCCCGGTGCCGGCTTTCCGTGAAGCAGCCCGGCCAGCGCAAAGACGGGGTGGATAATCGCGGGGGCGGCAAGCAGGTGGAGCCAGAAGGCGACGTCGGTCCAGCGCGTCGTCCGCGCCCGGTCGCGCATGTCGAACGACATTGCCAACGCGAAGGTCGCAAGCCCGGCAAGCAGGACAAGAACAAGCAGCAGGTCGGGTGACACCGGCATCAGCGCCGCAACCGCCGCCAGCAGCGTTCCGCCGATCGCTGCTGCTCCGGCCGCAACGGTGATCGGCACCATGAACCGCCGCCAGTGCGCATAGGCCGCGATCGCCGCCGCCGCTGCCGCTGCGACGACCCCGAGCGACCCTTGCGTTTCGGATCCGAGGCTCGACGCCCCGGTCGTCACGACGAGCACGGTCGCGAACACCCCGCCGACGAAGCCGAGCAGCAGGACGATGCTGGGCAGCGCCATCCGCCGGATCCGGGTGAAATATTCGGCCAGTCCCCAGCTCGCCGCAGCAACCAGTGCCGCACCGACGATCGGGTCGATCCTCCCGGCGAGGTTCGAGATGGCGTACAGGACGAGCAGGATCGCGATGGTGACGAAGATGTCGTTGAAGCCGGTCAGCAGCCGGAACGACTCCTCGTCGGGCCCGGCGCGGTCCACGCCGGCTGTACCCCGGTTTGTACCGGCGAAGGCGATCAGGCGTTCGCGCGTCGTCGCGTCGAGAATGCCCGCAGTCACCGCCGCATCGAGATCGACTTCGCTTATCATGCGCTCATCCTGGTCCGTAGGTTTCGTCGTAGCGCCCGCGTCCGTATCACATGCCTAATACGCTCCGCGCGTCTGTTCGGCAAATACCAGCATGGTGAACGCTAGCCCGAACCGGCTGCGGAACGGAACATCGACCTTAGGCTATCGTTTCTGCATCACCGTAAGCAACCGGAGACAATCAATGCGTCGTATCGCCCTACTGACATTTTCCGCCGTCGTCGCGCTGTCTTCGCTCCCGGCGGTCGCCGGTGAAGCCGAGCGCGCGCGCCAGGCAATCGCCGAAGCGCAGGGCAAGATCGATGCCGGCGACAAGGCCGGCGCCAACGGCGATGCCGCCCTGCTCCAGACGCAGGCGCGCGACGCGCTGCAGTCGGCCAAGGACCGCCTCAACCGGGGTCGCAAGGAAGAAGCGATCACCGACGCGCATCACGCCAGTGAGCTCGCTGACCGCGCCATCGTCGTCGCGCAAAATCGCAGGGTTGGCGCCGTCCGCGACCAGGCCATGAGCGCCGAGGCACAGGCCGCGGCTGCGCAGCAGAATGCGAGCGACGCCAACAACCGCGCCAACGCGGCGCAGCAGCAGGCGATGACCGCGCAGCAGCAGGCCGAGGCCAATGCGGCTGCTGCCGCTGCGGCAAACGCCCAGGCCGATGCCCTCCGCAACGCCCGGCCGCCGGCTCCCGCAGCCACGACGACGGTCACCACCGTCGACAAGCAGGTCGTCAAGACTCCTGCGCACACGACGACCCGGCGGGTCATCCACCATCCCGCCGTGGTCGCCGACAAGACGACGGTGACGACGACGACGACGCCGAACTAAGCTGCCGCCCTCCCGGATCGCCATCGCGGCGGTCTGGGCCCGGTGGGCATTAGCTTGCGGCCCGCGCAAGTGTCGGAATATTTTACAATCCAGCTGCCGCCCGATCCTTCGGGTTTCCACCCGTGCAACCGCATCAACTGGTTACGGACACGTTTCGAACTGGCATGCGTCTTGCTTCGCTATTCGTGAGTAGCCGTTGCTTACGATTAGGGGTGCGCGATGATCGACCTGAAGCTTGGCGCAATTGTCGCTGCCACCGCGATCAGTCTAATTGCCGCGCCGGTATCGGCGAGAGACGTACGGACGCTGGTCCTCGGCGGTTACAGTCTCGCCGCCGACAAGGCGACCCTTGTCGACCTGACCGCAACCGATCCGCGCTTCGATCAACATGCCAGCGGTGCGTATGATCTTGACGCCGGACTGCCGAGCTTGTCCTTCCTCAGGCACTACGACTCGGTCCTGCTGTTCACCGATTCGGTGCCGGTCGACCTCACCGCCCTGTCGGACCTGCTCGGCCAATATGTCGAGCGTGGCGGCGGCGTTGTCATCAGCACCTTCTGGGGACAGGGCGGCGGCAGCGCGGGCGGCAAGCTTAACAGCACCGGCTATAATCCGCTGATCAATCCAAACGGTAGCCCCTACGAGCCGCAGACCCTCGGCACCTTCGATGCGTCCGACCCGCTGATGGCAAACGTCACCACGCTCGCCTCGGAGCACTTCAGCGGCGACTATGACGCCGGTCTCGATGCGGGCGCGACGCTCGTCGCCTCGTGGGCGAGCGGTCGCCCACTGGCCGCGTACAACGCCGCACACACGGTCGTGGCGGTCACGCTCAACCCCAACGTCGTCAATCTCCGGCAAACCACCGGAGACTATCGGCCGCTCTTCGCCAACGCCCTCGCCTTCGTCTCCGACACGACGGCGCCGATCCCCGAGCCGGCGGCATGGAGCCTGATGGTCGTCGGTTTCGGCGTGATCGGTTTAGCGGCACGCCGTCGCGCGCCGCCGATCGCCGCCTGACGCGCGGTCAGGCGCTACCGAGCGCCATCGCTCCCTGTGCGGCACCGGTGTCGGGGACGATCTCGCCAGCGCGGTCGCTGATCTCGGCAAAGCGCGCGGCGATCGTCTCGGGGCTCATGTCCTCGGGCGCGACGTGGATGCCCCGGGTCAGCGTGACGTAGGCGCGCTCGAAGCCCCCTGCCCCGGCGTTGATCACCGCGTTCGCAGGGGCATCGTCCGAGACCAGATACAGCGCGGCGGGCGCGACCGTCTCGGGGCCCATCTTTGCAAGCAGTTCGGGGGGCATAAGGTCCTCGGTCATCCGCGTCGCCGCAACCGGCGCGATCGTGTTGATCTTGATCCCGTACTTGGCGCCTTCGAGGCTGAGCGTCTTCATCAGCCCGACGAGCGCAAGTTTGGCCGCGCCGTAGTTCGCCTGGCCGAAGTTGCCGTACAGGCCTGATGACGACGTCGTCATCAGGATGCGCCCGAAGGTCTGTTCGCGCATCGTCTCCCACACCGCCTTAGTGCAGACGACCGATCCGATCAGGTGAACGTCGATGACCTGGCGGAAGTCGTCGAGGCTCATCTTGACGAAGGTCCGGTCGCGCAGGATGCCGGCGTTGTTGATCAGAATGTCGATCCGGCCCCAGCGCTCCTTGACGAAGCCGACCATTTTCTCGACCGCGGCGGCGTCGGTGACACTCGCGCCGTTGGCGATCGCCTCGCCCCCGGCAGCGATGATCTCATCGACGACGAGCTGCGCCGCGCCGATCGAGCTGCCTGAACCATCACGCGCGCCGCCGAGATCGTTAACCACGACCTTGGCGCCGCGCTTGGCGAGCTCGATCGCATAGGCACGACCAAGGCCGCCCCCGGCGCCGGTAACGATAGCAACGCGGTTATCGAAACGGATGGTCATGTCGAGCGGATTTCCCTGTGAATGCCGCAACGATCTAGGCTAGCACGCGGCGCGGGGATAGAGCGCAGACGACATTCTATCGTTGACGCGATCGCACCCGGCGACCAGGGAGGTCAGGCAGGAACCGGCTCAAGGTCGAGCGCATAGCCCGCCGAGCGGACGGTGCGGATGACGTCGGGAAGATTGTCGCCGTTAACCGCTTTGCGCAGCCGCCGGATATGGACGTCGACCGTCCGCTGCTCGACGTAGACGTCGCGGCCCCAGACCGCATCGAGGAGCTGTTCACGGCTGAACACCCGCGCCGGGTGCTCGAGGAAATGCCGCAGCAGGCGGAATTCCGTCGGCCCGAGCGCAATCGCCATGCCGTCGCGCGTCACGCGATGCGCCGAGGTGTCCATCGTAATCCCGGCATAGTCGAGGTTACCCCCCGACAGCGCCGGGCGCAGCCGCCGCAGCACCGCGCGGACCCGGGCGATCAGTTCGCGCGGCGAGAAAGGCTTGGTGATATAATCGTCGGCGCCGGTCTCAAGTCCACGAATGCGGTCGGCTTCTTCCGCGCGCGCCGTGAGCATGACGATTGGCAGCCCTGCCGTGACAGGAGCGCGGCGCAGGCGGCGGCACACCTCGATCCCCGACAGGTTGGCGATCATCCAGTCGAGGATGACGAGGTCGGGCTTCTCCTCCTCGGCAAGCACAAGCGCTTCCTCACCGTCGCCGGTGCGGATGACGTCGAAACCTTCCTTCTCGAGATTATACGTGACAAGCTCGACAAGGTTGGCGTCGTCTTCGACCAGCAGGATCTTCGGCTTCATGCGCAATACTCTACTCAGACAGCGTAAGCAGTATCATCGGTCTTGTTTCGCGCGGCGATATAATCGCCAGTCGCGCTGAAATAGACCATTTCGGCGACATTGGTCGCGTGATCCCCGATCCGCTCGAGGTTCTTGGCGATGAACAGCAGGTGCGCCGACGGCGTGATGTGGTGCGGGTTTTCCATCATGAACGTCAGCAGCGAACGAAACAGGCTGTTGTAGAAATCATCGACCGTGGCGTCGCGCTCGACCACCGCGAGGGCCTTGTCGGCATCGCGGTCGACGAACGCGTCGAGCGCGTCCTTGATCATGCTGACGACGACGCGCGCCATCTGCGGGATGATCACGACGGGTTCGATCTGCGACGTCGCGGTCAGCGTCGAAGCGCGCTTGGCAATATTCTTGGCATAATCGCCGATCCGTTCGAGCACCGAGCTGATCTTGAGCGCGGCAATGATCTCGCGCAGGTCGCTCGCCATCGGGGCGCGAAGTGCGATCATCGTCACCGCCAGCCGCTCGGCCTCGGCCTCCAACGCATCGATGCGCGCGTCGGTCTGGACGACGGCGAGCGCCGCGTCGGGATCGCGCGCCATCAGCGCATCTACCGCGGCGGTGATCTGCGCTTCGCACAGCCCACCCATCTGGCCGACGATCGACCGTAACTGGTTGATCTCGTCGTCGAACGACTTGACGGTATGTGCGCTCTGGTCAGCCATGTTCGTCCCCTGTCCGGTCAGCCGTAGCGGCCGGTGATGTAGTCCTTGGTCCGCGGTTCGAACGGATTGGTGAAGATCGTCTTGGTGTCACCATATTCGACCATCGTGCCGAGGTGGAAAAAGGCCGTCTTCTGACTGACCCGCGCCGCCTGCTGCATATTATGCGTGACGATGACGATCGCATAGCGCCCGCGCAATTCGTCGATCAATTCCTCGATCTTCGCCGTCGCGATCGGGTCGAGCGCCGAGCACGGCTCGTCCATCAGGATGACCTCGGGATCGACCGCGATCGCACGGGCGATGCACAGCCGCTGCTGCTGGCCGCCCGACATCGCCGTGCCGCTCTCGCCGAGCCGGTCCTTGGCCTCGTCCCACAGGCCGGCGCGACGCAGCGAGCCTTCGACGATCTCGTCCATCTCGGCCTTGTTGCGGGCAAGCCCGTGGATCGACGGGCCGTAGGCGACATTGTCGTAGATCGACTTGGGGAACGGGTTCGGCTTCTGGAAGACCATGCCGACGCGCGCGCGGAGCTGCACGACGTCCATGCCGCCCTTGTAGATGTCGGTCCCGTCGAGCTTGATCTCGCCCTCGACCCGCGCCGAGGCGACGGTGTCGTTCATTCGGTTGAGGCAGCGCAGGAAGGTCGACTTGCCGCAGCCCGACGGGCCGATGAACGCGGTGACGTTCTCCTGGCTGACGTCGATCGAGACACTCTTGAGCGCCTGCTTCGGCCCGTAATAGACGCTGACGTCGCGCGCCGTCATCTTGGTCGTTACCGGGCCGACGTTCGACGCCGACGGCATAACCGTCTGTGATTCCATGTCCATCCTACCAGCGCCTCTCGAATTTGTTGCGGAGATAGATGGCGATGCCATTCATCAGCAGAAGGAAGAGCAGCAGGACGATGATCGCCGCGCTGGTCTTTTCGACGAAGCTCCGGTTGACCTCGTTCGACCACAAATAGACCTGCATCGGCAGGACCGTCGCCGGCTGGGTCAGCCCCGACGGCGGTGCGCCGACGAAGGCGCGCATGCCGATCAGCAGCAGCGGCGCGGTCTCGCCAAGGGCGCGCGCCATGCCGATGATCGTGCCGGTGAGGATGCCGGGAAGCGCGAGCGGCAGGACGTGCTGGAAGACGACCTGGACCGGCGAGGCACCGATACCGAGCGCGGCGTCGCGGATCGACGGCGCGACCGCCTTGATCGCGTTGCGCCCGGCGATGACGATGACCGGCATCGTCATCAGTGCCAACGTCAGCCCGCCAACGATCGGCGCCGAGCGCGGCATGCCGAAGGTGCCGAGGAAGACGGCAAGGCCGAGCAGCCCGAAGATGATCGACGGCACCGCCGCGAGATTGTTGATCGACACCTCGATCATGTCGGTCCAGCGGTTCCGCGGCGCGTATTCCTCGAGGTACAGCGCCGACAGCACGCCGACCGGGAAGCTGAGGACGAGCGTGACGAACATCGTCAGCATCGACCCCTTGAACGCGCCCCAGATGCCGACCGAGACTGGGTCGGACGAGTCGGCGGCGCTGAGGAAGTTGGTGTTGAAATGCGTCCGTGTCGCCTCGTCGACCTGGAGCCGGGCATAGGCTTCCTTGAACGGCCCGATGTCGGCCGACGGGGCCTTGCCCTTGGCGACGAGGTCGAGATTGCCCGCTGCAGGAACCCACAGGGTCACCGTCCTGCCGATCAGCGACGGGTCGGCGGTGACCGCCTCGCGCAGCGCCGTCCAGCCGGTGTCGGAGACGAACTCCGCGCCCTTGTCGCCGAAGCGGGTGACGGCGGCCGCGGTGACAACCCCGGCGAAGTCGGCAGCCGACAGTGCGGCTTCCTTGTTGGGACCTGCGAGCTGCGCCGCGGTGAGGTTGAGCTTCGCCGCGGTGATCGGGATCGCCAGCTTGATCTCGGTGCGGAAGAAGCCCGGGATACCGTTGATCGCCATGTTGACGAGCAGGAAGGCGAGAAACAGCACCGACGCTGCCACGGCGATGAAACCGAGTGCGCGGAAGCGTGTCTCGGCGGCGTAGCGCGCGCGGATGCGGCGCTTCATTACCGGATCCGCCCAGTCGGTCGGGGCCTTGGCGGCGAGCCCGCGCGGGGCAGCGGCCATCGGAGAGGCTATCGACGCCATGTTATTCGTACGCCTCCCGGTATTTCTTGACCACGCGAAGCGCGATGATGTTGAGGATCAGCGTCACGATGAACAGCACCAACCCGAGCGCGAAGGCCGAGAGCGTCTTCGACGAGTCGAATTCCTGGTCCCCGGTCAGCAGGGTGACGATCTGGGTCGTCACGGTCGTCACGCTGGCGAACGGGTTCGCGGTCATGTTCGCCGCGAGGCCTGCTGCCATGACGACGATCATCGTCTCGCCGATCGCGCGGCTGACCGCGAGCAGGACGCCGCCGACAATGCCGGGGAGTGCTGCGGGAACGAGGACGCGCTTGATCGTCTCGGACGAGGTCGCTCCCATCGCGAGGCTGCCGTCGCGCATCGCCTGGGGGACCGCCGCCATCGAGTCGTCGGCCATCGACGACACGAACGGGATGATCATCACGCCCATGACAAGACCGGCGGCGAGTGCGCTTTCCGAGCTTGCGCCAGGGATGCCGACGGCGAAGGCGAAGTCGCGGAGCGCTGGGGCGACGGTCAGCGCGGCGAAGAAGCCGTAGACGACGGTCGGGACGCCGGCGAGGATCTCGAGGACTGGCTTGAGGATCGTCCGCAGTTTCGGCGGCGCATATTGCGTCAGCCAGATCGCCGACATCAGTCCGAGCGGGATCGCGACCGCCATGGCGATGATCGCGCCGATGAAGATCGTCCCCCAGAACAGCGGCACCGCGCCGAATGCGCCCGAGCTGCCCGCCTGGTCGGCGCGGATCGCGGTCTGCGGCGACCACTGCATCCCGAAGAGGAATTCGAACGGCGAGACCATGTTGAAGAAGCGAAGGGATTCGAAGAGCAATGAAAAGACGATGCCGAAGGTCGTCAGCACCGCGATCAGCGACGCGAAGATCAATATGCCCATGACGATCCGCTCGACGCGGTTGCGCGCGCGGAACTGTGGCGCGAGGCGGGTGTAGGCCCATGCCGCGCCGCCGATCGAAATCAGCACGCAGGCGATCAGCGCTTCGGTCTGGAGGCGCGCCTGGTTTGCCTGGTACGCCGGGACCGCGGCCCTGCTCGCGGGGTTGAAGGCGTCGGCGAGCTCGCCCGAGGCGAGGCCCTTGACCTCGCCGAAGATCGCATCCTTGTCGATCTGCGATTTCGGCTGGTCGGCGACGGGGAGCGACGCGACGATCGTCGCATCGAGCAGCCTTGGCTGGACGAAGCTCCATGCAGTGAGCAGCAGCAGCGCCGGAAGGACGGCGGAAAGCCCGACGAACCAGCCGTGATAGACCGGGCGCGAATGCGGCCGGTCACCTGCGGAACGGGTCGCCAGCGCGCCGGCATCGAACACGTTGGCGCGCGCGCGCGCGACGAAGAACGCGACGACGCCGAGTGCGATGACGAGCAGTGCGATCATCGACAGCGACATGCCCTCGCCCCTCTTGCTTCAAAAAAATGCCGTGGCGGGACACCCCCGCCCGCCACGGCAAGGTCAGGCTACTTGACGGTCGCGGCGTCGATCACGGTCAGGCCCGTCGCGGCTGCGGCCGACTTGGCACGGATCGCGTCGGGGGCCGGGATCAGGCCGATGCGCGAGAGATAACCACCCTTGCCCCACGTGCTCTCCTTCGAGAACTCGGCGAGAAATTCCTTCATGCCGGGAACGGCGCGGACGTGCTGGTCCTTGACGTACATGTAAAGCGGACGCGAACCTGCGTACTTGAAGGTCGAGATCGTCTCGAAGGTCGGCGCGACGCCGTTAACGGTGAACGACTTGAGGCGGTCGCCATTCTCCTCGACGTAGCTGAAGCCGAAGATGCCAATCGTGTTCGGGTTGGCTTCGAGCTTCTGAACGATGAGGTTGGGGTTGTCGCCGGTCTCGACGTACGGGCCGTCTTCACGGACCTTGGTGCAGATCAACTTGAACTTGTCGCCATCGGTCTTCTCCATTGCGGCGGTCGACGCGTTGGTCTTGCAGCCGACGGTCATGATCAGCTCGCCGAGCGCATCACGCGTTCCCGAGATCGACGACGGGCCGTAAACCAGGATCGCGACGTTCGGCAGCTTCGAGTTGACGTCGTGCCACGTCTTCGCAGTGTTCGGCTTGCCGAACGGGGTGGCGGCGATCGCCTTGTAGATGTCGGCGGTGGTCAGCGCAAAATCCTGCGACTTCTTCGAGGTGCCGAAAGCGATGCCGTCGAGCCCGACCTGGACTTCGGTGATCGCGGTGACGCCGTTCGCGGCGCAGCCCTTGAGCTCGCTCGCCTTGATGCGGCGCGACGCGTTTTCGATGTCGGGGAACTGCGCGCCGACGCCGGCGCAGAACAACTTCATGCCAGCACCGGTGCCGGTGCCTTCGATGACGGGGGGCTGGAACTTGGGGTTGGTCCGGACGAACTGCTCGGCAACCGCTTTGGCGAACGGATAGACCGTCGTCGATCCGACCATGCGGATTTGGGTGCGGGCTTCGGCGGCGCCAGCAGTGAGGGCGAGTGCGGCCGCGCCGGCGCCGAGCATGAATTTCATCGACAAGACGAGTCTCCTTATGCCGGGCATGCGCCCGCGGCGCATGTCACGGACCAGTCCCTGCGACCGCCCGTCGTGCCCCTACCCGTAATGGTTTAGCCGCCGACGATGAGGCTTCCGTGACGAACTGGTTACACTTTGGTTACGGCGGCCTTGGTGACCGTGACCTCGGTCGAGGCGAGCGGGAGGGTGAAGGACACCTGGCTGCCCTCGCCGGGACGGCTGAGGATCTCGAAGCTGCCGCGGTGGCGCTCGATGATGTGCTTGACGATCGCGAGGCCGAGACCAGTCCCGCCCATCGACCGCGAGCGGCTGGTGTCGATCCGGTAGAAGCGCTCGGTCAGGCGCGGCAGATGTTCGGGGGCGATTCCCTCGCCGCGGTCGCCGACGGTGACACGGACCATCGCCTCGCGTCCGCCGCCGGCATCGATGCGCTCGGCATCGACGGTGATCGTGGTCCCGGTCCGGCCGTATTTCAGTGCGTTCGAGACGAGGTTGTGGAGGACCTGGAGAACCTGGTCGCGGTCGGCGATGACGGCGGGCAGCCCTTCGGCGACGTGGATCACCAGCCGTCGCTGGTCGGCCTCGAGCCGCATCGCCAGCGTCCGGCCGACATCGGCGATCAGCGGCGCGACGTCGAGCGCGGCCTGCGGGCGGAGATGCTTGTCGAGCTCGATCCGGCTCAGCGACAGCAGGTCGTCGATCAGCCGCGACATCCGCGCCGCCTCGCGTCCCATGATGTCGAGAAAGCGCCGCCGCGCCGGCTCGTCATCCGCCGCTGGCCCCTGCAGCGTCTCGATGAAGCCGAGCAAGGTCGTCACCGGCGTGCGCAACTCGTGGCTGGCGTTGGCGATGAAGTCACCGCGCATCCGCTCGGTCAACCGCAGCTGGGTGATGTCGACGAAGGTCAGGAACAGCCGCACGCCGGGGCCGTCGACCCCGGCCTGTGCGACGCGGACTCGATACGCGCCGTTGTTGTTGCCGAGGCCGGTGACCTCGCGCTCGATCGGCGCGGCGGCTGACGGCGCGGCGCGGACCGCGTCGAGCACGGCGGGATGGCGGAGGACGAGGCGCAGGTCGTCGGCGACGATCCGCTCGCCGAACAGGTCGCGCGCGGCGGCGTTCGCCGAGATCACGCGCAAATCGCCGCCGACGAGCAACGCCGGATCGCCGATCGCATCGACGCCGACGAGCGCGCGCGTCGCTGCGTCGGGGCGGTCGACGGAGTTCGGGGGGATGGGGCGGCTCACGCGTCTTCCGAATGGCATCGCATCTGCGTAGGCGAGGAATGTGACAGTTGCGATTACGGCGAGCCCGAGTGCGTCGATCGGGAAGCCGAAGGCCGCCGCAACTAGCGCGAAGAAGAGCAGGACCGCGCTAATGCGCATCGCGCGCTATTGTCCCCGCCAGCGTGGAAAGCGCCGGCAAAAGCGCGTCGAAATGGTCGATGACCGCGTCGCCACCCATTTCCGCGGCAGGCCGGTCGCCAAAGCCGAAGCCTGCGACGATAACCGGCACCCCTGCCCCGCGCGCCGCAGTAACGTCGACGGCAGTATCGCCGACGTAGATCGTTCGCGCCGGATTACCCCCGGCGGCCGCGATCGTCGCCAGCAAATGCGCCGGGTCGGGCTTGCGAACGGCCAGCGAATCACCCCCGAGGTTGGCGGCGAAGCGCCCGCTCCAGCCGAGCGCGGCGACCAGCGAGCGGCTCAGTGCAACCGGCTTGTTGGTGCAGATCGCCAGCGTCACGCCCGCGGCGGCGAGCGCATCGAGCGCCGCCTCGGCCCCCGGATACGGCAGCGACGCGTCGGCGACATGCGCGCTGTAATAGTCGAGGAACGCCGGCAGGGCGCGCGCAATGACGGCTTCGTCACCGCCGCCCGATAGCGCCAGCCCGCGTTCGATCAGCGCGCGCGCGCCGTGGCCGACAAGGTGCCGCACCGTCGCTGGATCGACCGCGGGGTGTCCGACGGCGGCGAGCGCGACGTTCAATGCGGCGGTCAGGTCGGGCGACGAATCGACGAGCGTCCCGTCGAGGTCGAAGACGACGGTGTCGGGGAGCGATCGGGCCATGCCGCGGCTGTCATTCGCGCCGCTGGAAAAGGCAAGACTGATGTGGCAATCGCCGGTCATGTCCAGCCGCCCGATCGCCGCAATCATCCTCGCCGCCGGCCAGGGAACGCGGATGAAATCCGACCTCCACAAGGTGCTCCATCCGCTCGCGGGGCGGCCGATGCTGCTTCATCTCCTCGCGGCGGTAGACGCCCTGGGCGTGGCGCGTAAGGTCGTCGTCGTCGGCGCGCGACGCGAGCAGGTCGAGGCAGCGGTGGCGGGGAGTGACGTCGCGGTCGCGGTCCAGGCCGAACAACGCGGCACCGCCGACGCGGTCCGTGCGGCGCACGACGCGCTCGGCGACTTCAACGGCGACGTGCTGATCCTCTACGGTGACGTCCCGCTCGTCGAAACCGCGACGATGGCGGCGATGCTCGATGCGCTGACCGCCGACGTCGCCGCGGTCGTGCTGGGCTTTCGCCCTGCCGACCCCGGTGCCTATGGGCGCATCGCGGCGACCGGCGGGATCATCGACAAGATGGTCGAATATAAGGACGCGAGCGCCGCCGAGCGCGCGATCGACCTGTGCAATTCGGGGCTGATGGCGGTGAGGTCGGCCGACCTGTGGCCGCTCCTCGCCCGCGTCGGCAACGCCAATGCCGCGGGAGAATATTATTTGCCCGACATCGTCGGCCTCGCCGACCGCCCGAGCCGGATCATCGAGACCGCCGCCGACGAGGTCGCCGGAGTCAATTCGCGCGGCGAACTCGCAGGCGTCGAGGCGGCGTGGCAGGCGCTGCGGCGCGCCGCGATGATGGCGGCGGGGGTGACGCTGGTCGCGCCCGACACCGTCTGGTTCGCGCATGACACGACGATCGACCGCGATGTGACGATCGAGCCCAACGTCGTCTTCGGCCCCGGGGTGACGATCGCGTCGGGCGCAACGATCCACGGCTTCAGCCACATCGAGGGAGCAACGATCGGCGCCGGCGCCGAGGTCGGGCCGTTCGCACGGCTGCGTCCGGGGTCCGAGCTCGGTGCAAAATCGAAGGTTGGTAACTTCGTCGAGATCAAGAAGGCGACGCTTGGCGAGGGCGCCAAGGTCAATCACCTCAGCTACGTCGGCGACGCCGAGATCGGTGCGGGTGCGAACATCGGCGCCGGAACGATCACCTGCAATTACGACGGCTTCTTCAAGTACCGCACGACGATCGGCGCCGGCGCGTTCATCGGCTCGAACAGCGCCCTCGTCGCCCCGGTGACGATCGGCGCGGGAGCGATCGTTGGCGCGGGCAGCACGATCACCGCCGACGTCCCCGCCGACGCCCTCGCCCTCGTTCGCCCGGCGCAGGTGGCGAAGGCGGGGTGGGCAGCGCGCTTCCGCAGCGTGATGACGGCGCGGAAGGCGGAGCGGAAATAAGCTCGGTCGCGTCCGAGATTTTCGATTGAGCCATCCGGCCGAACAGATATTGGCGGCGGTTGCAGACGCCCCAGCGAACGATCCCGCAAGATATTCTCCGCTGTCCTACACCCCCGCCCAGCGCGTATCGTTTCGCCAATGATGATGTCGCCCCTTCGCGTCTGTTCGCCATTTCCGACCGATCTAACCAGGCGGGCGAGCGTTCCGGCGCGACGTGGCGTCAAGTTCGTCAACTTCCGATTTTTCGTAACCAGCGGCGTGGTTCATCGTGGGTAGCGCGGCGGTGCCGTATCGACCCATTCGGACCGGCGGAGACAGTTAGACCATGTGCGGCATCATCGGCATTCTCGGGCGGAACGACGTCAGCGACCGGCTGATCGACGGGCTGCGGCGGCTCGAATATCGCGGCTATGATTCGGCGGGGGTGTGCACCCTCCACGACGGCAGGCTCGACCGGCGGCGGGCGCCGGGCAAGCTCGACAATCTCGTCCGCGTCCTCGGCAGCGATCCCCTCCCCGGCGCGCTCGGCATCGCCCACACGCGCTGGGCGACGCACGGCGGGCCGACGGTCGACAATGCCCACCCGCACGCCACCGCCGAGGTCGCGGTCGTCCACAACGGCATCATCGAGAACTTCCGCCCGCTTCGCGCCGAACTGATCGCCGCCGGGCGCAGGCTCGAATCCGAAACCGATACCGAGGTCGTCGCCCACCTGATCTCGATTGAGGTCGAGAACGGCGTCGCACCACAGCTCGCGGTCGCCCGCGTCCTCAAGCGCCTCCACGGCGCCTTCGCCTTCGCGATCATCTTCCGCGAGCATCCCGACCTGATGATCGGCGCGCGGTGCGGCTCGCCGCTGGTGCTCGGCTATGGCAACGGCGAGATGTTTCTCGGTTCCGATGAGATCGGCCTCGCGCCGCTGACCAACCGCATCGCCTATCTCGACGAGGGCGACTGGTGCGTCATCCACCGCGACCGCGTCCAGGTGTTCGACGCCAACGACCGCCCGGTACAGCGCGCCGTCGTCACCTCGACCGCGAGCGGCGCGATGACCGGCAAGGGCAACCACCGGCATTATATGGAGAAGGAGATCTACGAGCAGCCGACCGTGCTCGCGCAGACCCTCGGCCACTACCTGCGCCCGCTCGAGGCGACGGTCGAGTTGCCCGCGCTGCCGTTCGATCTCGCCAAGGTCGGGCGGATCACGATCGTCGCGTGCGGCACGTCGTACCTCGCCGGGCTCGTCGCCAAATACTGGATCGAGGCACTCGCTCGCGTCCCGGTCGAACTCGATTTCGCCAGCGAATACCGCTACCGCGACCCGGTCCTCGAGGCCGACGGGCTGGCGCTGTTCGTGTCGCAATCGGGCGAGACCGCCGATACGCTTGCGGCGCTGCGCTTCGCCAAGACCGGCGGGCTACCGACGCTGGCGATCGTCAACGTCCCGACCTCGTCGATGGCGCGCGATGCCGACGGGGTGCTGCCGACCTATGCCGGGCCTGAGATCGGCGTCGCCTCGACCAAGGCGTTCACCTGCCAGCTCGGCGTCCTCGCCGCGTTCGCGATCGGCCTCGGCAAGGCGA
>NZ_JANYGL010000095.1 GCF_025362435.1 Polymorphobacter sp. | reverse complement strand
GGCCGGGACCCATGATCTCGACAGACGGTGATCATGGGTCCCGGCCTTCGCCGGGATGACACCGATATTGAGGCTTTTCGCGAGTTTACGCCCAGCGGTCGTGCCGAACTCTCGCCTTAGCGGCGCTTTTCCTGGACCCGCAGGCTCGACCCGTCCGGCATGCGGACGAGGACATGGTCGCTGAAGCGGTTGATCACCGGGGCTTCGACGTCGCGGCTCGACACGCTGCCGGTGCGGTAGTCGGTCTCGCGGAACGGAACGATGCGGTAGTCGAGCGCGCGGTCTTCGATCGTCTTGGCGTCGAGGATCTCGGCGGCGTCGGGTGCAGGGGCCTTCCTGACGACGGCATCGGTCATGGCACGAACCCTCGGGTAAGAGTGTGCCCCGGGGCATTGCTGCCCCGGGGCGGGTTATCGTCAGCGGCGGAAGAAGCGGCGCTGGTTCATCGGCGGATTAACCGTCTTTTCGCGGAACACGATACGACCTTTGTCGAGGTCGTAGGCGGTCATCTCGACATGGACCCGGTCGCCGACAATCGAGCGGATGCGGTTCTTGCGCATCTTGCCCGCGGTGTAGGCGATGATCTCATGGTCGTTCTCGAGCTTCACGCGGAACCGGCCATCGGGCAGGATCTCGGCGATCGTGCCCTCGACCTTGAGTGCTTCTTCCTTCGCCATACGGGCTGTTAAGCCAGCTGGAGGTTGACGGCCGAGCTGCGGCCCTGGCGGTCGTTCTCGACGTCGAAGCTGACCTTCTGGCCTTCGTTGAGACCGTTGAGGCCCGAACGCTCGACTGCCGAAACGTGGACGAAGACGTCCTTGGAAGCGCCGTCCGGAGCGATGAAGCCATAGCCCTTGGCGCTGTTGAAGAATTTGACGGTACCGATCGCCATGAAGAATAGTCCTTAGATCGTTCAAGAGGTCCGGACGCAGAACCGCGTCCGAACGCCTCGGCAGCAAGAAAACGAAAGAGGGGGCGTGAAGCGCCGCTCGACGGTTGCAGGCAACTTCGGCTGGCTGCTATGTGCGCGCTTTGCCGGGCAAATGCAAGGCGAGGCGTAATTCGGGACTAACCATGCTCGTCTACAAGATCCTGCGCGCCGCCGAATGGGCGGCGTTCGAGCGCGACGGGCACTTCGCCGGATCGGCCGACGATCTTCGCGACGGCTACATCCACATGTCAACCGGCGCTCAGACGGCGGGGACCATGGCGAAATACTTCGCCCGCGAGGCGGTAACGGTCCTGACGATCGAGACCGATACACTCGGCGAGGCGCTGCGTTGGGAGGAGTCGCGCGGCGGGATGCTGTTTCCGCATCTGTATCGCCCGCTCGACCGCGGCGACGTGATCGCCGTCAGCGACGCTCCGCCGCCACCGCCCGCGTGAAGCCGTCGCGCGTCTGCAGCCGCGCCCAATAGGCGATCAGCGAGGGCGCGAGACCGTCGAGCAGGTCGAGACGCTCGGCGAGCAACAGCGCATAACCCACTGAGATGTCGGCGGCGGTGAAGCGCCCGGCGCAGAGATAGTCGCTGGTGTCGAGCGCGGCGGCGGCGACTATGGTCCGCTTGGCGAACCACTTGGCGTAGTCATCCGCGGCCCCCTGCAGCCCCTTCGCCGGCTCGAAGACCCGGTAGCGCAGCACCAGCGTCTGCGGGAAGGTCAGCGTCGCCTCGCCATGGTGGAGCCAGTTGAGATACGCCCCGTAATCGGGCTCGCCGGGGGTGACCGCAAGCGGGGTCGGGCCGTACTTCGTCACCAGATATTCGCTGATCGCCGCCGACTCGGTCATCGCCGTCGCCCCGTCGGTAAAGAACGGGATCGTGCCGAGCGGGTTGATCGCGAGGTAGCCGGGCACCTTGAAGCGCGGCGGGAACGGCATCGTCTCGAGCGTGTAGTCGAGGCCGAGCTCCTCGAGCGTCCACAACGCCCGAAACGACCGCGCCCCGGCGCAATGGTAGAGTTTCATTCGCGGCTCCCCAGCGCAGTTCATTGCGGCTTCAGCGATCTAGCCCCACATGCGCCGCGAGCAAATCCTCCCTCGCGCTTGCGGGGGAGGATCTAAGGGCAAGCGGAGTGACCATGCGACCGATGATCCGAACGGCAATCCTCCTCGGCGGCGGGGCGATCGGCGGACTTGCCCTTGCGCTCGGGATCGAGGGCGGGGTCAGCCACGCGCCCGTCAGCGCCGACGTCCTCGCGCCGCCGCCCGCCGTCGCCGTCACCCGCGCCGCCCCGTCCGACCTCGGCCAGGTGCAACTGTCGTTCGCCCCCGTCGCAAAACGCGCCGCTCCCGCCGTCGTCAACGTCTACTCGGCGCGGGTCAATCGCAGCCGCGCGACGATGATGGACGACCCGTTCTTCCGGCAGTTTTTCGGCGGCGGCGCACCGCAACCGCGTGTCGAGCAGTCGCTCGGCTCGGGCGTCATCGTCCAGTCCGACGGGCTGATCGTGACCAACAACCACGTCGTCAACGGCGCCGACGAGATCCTCGTCGGGCTCGCCGACCGCCGCGAATATAAGGCGAAGCTCGTTTTCGCCGACGCCAAGTCCGACCTCGCGCTGCTGCGGATCGACACCAAGGGCGCGCGGTTGCCGGTGATCAAGCTCGGCGACAGCGACCGCGCCGAGGTCGGCGACGTCGTCCTCGCCGTCGGCAATCCGTTCGGCGTCGGCCAGACCGTGACCCACGGCATCGTCTCGGCGGTGGCGCGGACGGGGGTCGGCGTGTCGGACTATCAGTTCTTCATCCAGACCGACGCGGCGATCAATCCGGGCAATTCGGGCGGCGCCTTGCTCGACCTGCGCGGCGACCTCGTCGGCATCAACACCGCGATCTACTCGCGCAGCGGCGGCTCGCAGGGTATCGGCTTTGCGATTCCCGCGAACATCGTCCGCGTCTTCCTCGCCGCCGCCGGGACCGGCAAGCTCGTCACCGGCTGGATCGGCGCCGAGGGCGAGACCGTCACCGCCGACAGCGCGCGGCTGGCGGGACTCGACCGCCCGGGCGGAGTGCTGGTCACCGCGGTTTCGCCGGGATCGCCCGCCGCGAGCGCCGGGATCAAGGTCGGCGACGTGATCAGCGCGGTCGACGGCAAGGACGTCGCCGACCCGGGAATGCTCCGCTACCGCATCGCGACGCAGGGGGTGGGGACGAAGCTCGACGTCACGCTGCTCCGCGCCGGCAAGACCGAGCGCGTCGCGCTGACGCTGGCCAAGCCGCCCGAGGTTCCGGCGCGGGCGCTAGCGACCGTTGGCGGCGACAACCTGCTGACCGGGGTGACGGTCGGCAACCTGTCGCCGGCGTTCGCGCAGGAGTTGGGCGCGGGGCTGCCCGAGCACGGCGTCGTCGTCACCGCGATCGACCCGGGGGCTCCGGCGGCGCGCTTCGGCTACCTCCAGCCGGGCGACGTCATCGAGGCGCTCAACGGCGTGACGGTCGGCACCGTCGCGGCGATCCCGCAGGCCGCGCGCGCGGCTCCGGCTAGCGTGAGGATCAATCGCGGCGGGCAGCGGTCGGAGTGCGGGGTGGTGCAGGGGCAGTTGGCCTGCCGCAGCTAGGCTGGAGATCGTCCTCGCAGGCATCCCCGCAACCAGCCTGTCGCTGCCCTCGCGTCGCAACCGGCCAGATCGAAGACGACGGCGGGGCGTCGAGCGGACGGTTCGATCAGCGCTGTTTCTTCGTCGTCGTGGCGGTAAAGTCGGGATCCTTCTTCGCGACCCAGTCAACGAATTTGCGCACGGCGGGGTCTGCGAGCAGGCCAGCGACGTCCATCCCGTGTCGCTCGAGTTCCGAATTCGTGAAATTGGCTGTCACCGTCTGCTGACAAATCGGGTGCATCGGCACGACGTCACGCCCGCCGCGGCTTTTCGGAATGGGATGGTGCCAGACGATGGTCTTACCGGTTGGCCGACCGCACAGCCAGCAGCAGGCCACCGCCACCGGCGGCTCGTCGCCGGCGGGCGAGGCTTCATACGCGTCGTATTTCGAGTGCTTTCGCGCCATGCGACTCTCTCAGTTTCCCACCCGGGTCGCGGCCGCGGCCGGCACGGCTGGTAAGTCTACACGAGCATCCCGTCGATAACGAGCGAGAGAACGACCAGCTTACAATACGACGCCGGGCCGCTAAGCCAGCAGCTTCCGCCCCTCGCTCGCCTGCCACCACAGCAGCGCCGGCACCCCGATCGTCAGATCGCGCGCGCGCTTGAGCAGCGACAGTGCCACCGCGACCTGCGGATCGAGCCCGAAAAGCGGCGCGACGAGCAAATACGCGCCCTCCTGCACCCCCAGCGCGCCCGGCACGACGAAAGCGATCGAGCGCACCGCGAAGATCAGGCTTTCGATCGCCAGTACCGCGACCGGGCCGATCGTCACCCCGATCAGCCGCAGCGCGAGCCACGCGCCGATCCCGCTCGCGACCCACGCCGCGAGGTTGAAGCCGAACGACCAGGCGAGCGCGGCGCGGTCGCGGTAGATCGCCGCGAGCCGCGACTGGACCGCGGCGAGCCCGGTGACCGATGCGGGCAGGAGCCGCTCGCCGATCCGCGCGGCGGCGCTGAGCATCGGCTGCTGCCCGAACGCCAGCGCGGCGAGCAAGGCGCACGTCAGGCCGAGCCCGCCGAGGACGAGCTTGAGCACCCCGCCGCTGTCGAAGCCGCCGCCGAGCGCAAGGAGCAAGGCGCCGACGCCGAACAGGGTGAAGATTAGCTGCGACGCCATCTCGGTCGTCAGGTCGGCGATCATCGAGGCGTAGGCGAGGTCGCTCGGCACGCGCTGCGCGGTCAAGGCGCGCCCGCCGACGACGAGGCCGCCGATCTGCGCGAACGGGAGGACGTCGGTCGCCCCCTCGCGCACCGTCCGCGCCCAGATGTACGCTCCAAGAGCGCCCCCGCCGGGAGCGACCGCGCGCCACGCCGCGCCGAGCAGGCCGAGAACGATCGCGGTGTAGGCGACATAGACGACATAGCCGCCGGCGCCGATCGCGCGGATCGCGGCAACGACCGGCTCAACCCCGACCGACCCGACGACCAGCGCGGCGCCGACCAGCCCGACAACGGTGAGGAGGAGGACGATCAGGCGGGTCATGCCGCGAAGCTCCCGAGCCGAGCGCCCGCCGCGACGACCGCAGCGCGAACCCCGGGGTCGATCAGCGCGGCGAGTTCGTCGCGGTGGCGGTACGCCGGGCCGTGCCCTGGATAGTCGTCGCGCGTCGCCGGGTGGACGTAGATCTCGCTCAGCCCGTCGGGCAGGCGTTCGATGATCTCCCGCACCCGGTCGGCGGTCATCGCCCCTGACCAGCGCAGCCCGAAGACGGCGTCGGGAACGGTGATGCCATGCGCACGAAAGCGGCGGCGGACGAGCTTCGCCCAGGGGTCGGTCAGCGACGGCGCGCCCGGCTCAATCGGCGCGCGAACCGCCTTGAGCCCATAGCGTGCGCCGATCCGCGCGATCAGCCCGGCGATCGTCGGGTGGAGGTGGAAGTGCTTGTGCGCGTTGACATGATCGAGCGGCAGCCCGGTCGCGGCAAAGGCGGCGAACTGCGCCTCGATCTCGGCAGCAAGCTGGCGGCGGGTCGCAGGCAAGAAGAACATCGCCGCCCCCGCAAGCGCCATATTATCGCGAAACCGGCCCTTGCCATCGACCAGCCCAGGCACCTGCTTCGGCGGCAACACCGGCGTCCCGTCGACCAGCACGAGGTGAAGCCCGACCCCAAGCGCCGGCATCGCCTTCGCCCGCCGCACCGCATCGGCCGCAGCAGGCGCCCCGACCATCAGGCTTGCCGCGGTCAGAATGCCCGAGCGATGCCCAGTCTCGACCGCCTCGTTGACCGCAACGTCGTTGCCGAAGTCGTCGCTGGTGACGACGAGACGCTTCAAGCGGTCACGCCGCCTCTTTCCGGTGGCGCAGGAACTCGAAGAACTCGACGCCTTCGCGCAGGCGGCGCTTCATCATGTTCCAGTCGCGCAGCATCTCCCAGACGATGTCGCGGATCTTGCCGAAGCGGAAGTAGTAGCGGCGGTAGAAATCCTCGACGGCGTCGAAGATCTGCGCCGCGGGGAGGTGGGGGTAGCTGAGCTGGGCGATCTGCTCGCCGTCGTCGTTGAGCAGGTCGGCCGAATTGTCGAACCAGCCGTTCTCGGTCGCCTGCTTGTACAGGAATGTCCCCGGGTACGGCGCGGCGAGCGAGACCTGGATCGTGTGCGGATTCAGTTCCTTGGCGTAGTTGATCGTCTCCTCGATCGTCTCGGCGGTCTCGCCGGGGAGGCCGAGGATGAAGGTGCCGTGGATGACGATGCCGAGGTCGTGGCAATCCTTGGTGAACTGGCGCGCGACTTCGGTGCGCAGGCCCTTCTTGATGTTGATCAGGATCTGCTGGTTGCCACTCTCGTAGCCGACGAGCAGCAGCCGCAGCCCGTTCGCCTTCATGATTTCCAGCGTCTTGCGCGGGACATTTGCCTTGGCGTTGCAGCTCCATGTCACGCCGAGCTTGCCGAGTTCACGCGCCAGCGCCTCAACGCGCGGGGCGTTGTCGGTCAGCGTGTCGTCGTCGAAGAAGATCTCCTTGAGATCGGGCCACGTCTTGATCGTATACTTGACCTCCTCGACGACGTTCTCGATCGAACGCGTCCGGTAATTGTGCCCGCCGACGGTCTGCGGCCACAGGCAGAAGGTGCAGCGCGATTTGCAGCCGCGCCCGGTGTAGAAGCTGATGTACGGGTGGAGCAGGTAGCCGCCGAAATACTTGGTATGGTCGAGGTCGCGCTTGTAGATCGGCGTGACCCACGGCAGCGTGTCCATGTCCATGATCACCGGGCGATCGGGGTTGTGGACGATCTCCCCGGTCGCGTTGCGGTAGCTGATCCCGGCGATGTCGGCGAGCGGGATGCCGTCGGCGACGTCCTTGATCGTGAAGTCGAATTCGTTGCGGCAGACGAAATCGATCGCGGTCGACGCCTCGAGCGACTTCTGCGTCTCGACCGCGACCTTCGCCCCGATCATGCCGATCAGCGCCTTGGGGTTGCGCGCCTTGATCAGCTCGGCGGTGCGGATGTCCTGGCGGAAGCTCGGCGTCGAGGTGTGGAGGACGACGAGGTCCTTGTCGTCGACCTCATGCGCGATGTCGTCCCACGACAGGTCGTGCGCCGGGGCGTCGATCAGCTTCGATCCCTCGACCAGCGCAGCCGGCTGCGCTAGCCACGTCGGGTACCAGAACGACTTGACCTCGCGCTTCATCTGGTAGCGCGCACCGGCGCCGCCGTCGTAGCCGTCGAACGACGGACCCTGGAGAAAAAGACTGCGCATCGGACGTGCCTTCGTTGTGTGGTCAGGCGACCACGGGCGTTGTGTGTGGTCGGCGACCACGGGCGTTTCGTGATCGGCGGTCACGGGACCTTAGCCGGAAATGCGGCCGTCGCGGGCCACCTTCAAGCGTGAGCCGCGCCAATCGACCGATTGCACCACAAATCCGGCGATAAAAAGCCCGAAGGTGAGGAAATCGCGCGCCGGCAGCCACCACCACGGCGCCGCCTTGCTCGCGGTGGCGCGGTCGACCGACGCCGCGACGAGCGCGCGAGCGAGCAATGCGACAGGGATGACCGGCCAGACGAGCGGGTGGACCGCCGCCGCCGCGACCGCGAAGGGCAGGGGATTGACCAGCCCGTTGCCGAGATAGCCCCAAGCATCGAGCCGCCGGATCGTTGCGTTCCAGCGCAGTTCGTGGCGCATCAGCGCGGGCAGGCTTTCATCAACGCAGCCGTGCGCGACGGTGAACGGCGGCACCGCGACGTCGAGCCCGGGGACGCGGACCGCGACGCCGATGGCGTGGTCGTCGGCGAGGATCTCGGTGAATGCCTTGAACCCGCCGATCGCGTCGAGCGTCTCGCGGCGCAGCGCGATCGTCGACCCCATGCACGGCTTGGCGAGGCCGAGCTGGACCCCGACGATGACCGACGGCAGGAAGCCATAGCTGATCCCCTGCGCGGCCAGCTTCGACCAGCCGCCGGCGTCGCCGCGCCCGTAATACAGGCACGTCACCGCGCCGACTCCGGGCAGCGCCAGCGCCCCGACGACGCGCGCGAGATAATCGGGGCCGACGGCGATGTCCGAGTCGCTGACGATCAATATGTCGTGCTTCGCCGCGCCCATCATGTTGACGAGGTTCGACACCTTGGCATTGCTGCCGTGGCGCTCGTTGTCGACGACGAGGTCGATCCCGGCGGGACAGCGGGTACGCAGCGAATCGACCGTGCCGATCGCCGCATCGTCGTTGGCGCTGACGCCGCAGACGACCTGGCAGCGCCCGCCATAGTCCTGCTCGAGGAAGCTGCCGAGGTTTGCCGCGAGGAGAGGTTCGGCGCCGTAGAGCGGCTTGAGCAAGGTCACCGACGGCGCGCTGCCGATCCACACCGGGGTCGGGCCGGGGGCGAGCGCGCGCCACACCGCGATCGCGGCCACCAGTTGATAACCGATGCCCGCGACCGCGAGCGCGATCAGCACCGCGGCGGCGATGGCCACGATCATTGCAGGAGACGCCGTTGAGTCACTGCCGGGTTCATAGACCGGCAGGCGGTCTTTGTCGCGCTTCCCACGCTGCCCGCTTCGCGGCTAGGGAGGCGCGATGAGCGGCGAGACGATCTTGATTACCGGGGCGGCGGGCTTCGTCGGCGCGAGCGTGGCGCGGGCGTTCGCCGCGGCGGGCTACCGCGTCCGCGTCATCGTCCGCGCGAGCAGCCCGCGCGACAATCTGCTCGGGCTCGACGCCGGGATCGTCACCGCCGACCTGATGGACGTCGCTGCGGTCGCCGCCGCGTGCGCCGGGGCCGACGGCGTCGTCCATGTCGCCGCCGATTACCGGCTATGGGCGCGCGACCCCGAGGAGATCGTCCGCAACAACCGGACGCAGACCGAGAACATCATGCGCGGCGCGCTCGCGGCGGGGGTGAAGCGCGTCGTTCATACCAGTTCGGTGGCGACGCTGGCGCTCGACCATGTCCCCGCCGACGAGACCGCGCCGCTGACCCCTGAACGCGCGATCGGCGCGTACAAGCGGAGCAAGGTCGTCGCCGAGCGGCTCGTCGAGGCGATGATCGCCGCCGACGGCCTCCCCGCGGTGATCGTCAATCCGTCGACCCCGATCGGGCCGCGCGACGTCCGGCCGACGCCGACCGGGCGGATCATCGTCGAGGCGGCGACTGGCAAGATCCCGGCGTTCGTCGATACCGGGCTCAACCTCGTCCACGTCGACGACGTCGCCCACGGCCATGTGCTGGCCTTCGAGCGCGGGCGGATCGGCGAGCGCTACATCCTCGGCGGGCAGGACGTCAGTCTGCGGACGATGCTCGGCGACATCGCCCGGCTGGTCGGGCGCAAGCCGCCGACGATCTCGCTGCCGCGCGGGCCGTTGTTCCCGCTGGCATGGGCGGCGGAGGCGGTGGCGCAGGTGACGGGGCGCGAGCCGTTCCTCACAGCCGACGCGCTGCGGATGGCCGGGCACCACATGTATTTCACGAGTCGCAAGGCCGAGGCCGAGCTTGGCTATTCCGCGCGACCGTATGCGACCGCGCTTGCCGATGCGTTGGCGTGGTTCGGCGCGGCTGGGATGCTGCGTTGAGCGCTGGAATGGCGTCGAGCGCGGGATTGTTGCGTTGAGCGGCGTCCTCGGGGGGCTCGTCGTCGTCATCTGGGGGGTCTTGCTGTTCGCCCGCGGCGGCTGGTGGCGGATGGGCGAGCGTGACGCCGGCATGCTGCCCGCTCCGGACGTCTGGCCGAGCGTGGTCGCGGTGGTCCCGGCGCGCGACGAGGCGACGGTGGTCGGGCGGGCGATCGCGAGCCTCGCGGCGCAGGATTACCCGGGGGAGTTCCGGATCATCCTCGTCGACGATGCGAGCAGTGACGAGACGGCGGAGGTGGCACGGCGGGCCTACGCTTCTTCTGCTCCCCTCCCCTTCAGGGGAGGGGTCGGGGGTCGGGCAGTCGTTCGGGATGAGACCCGAGCACGCGGCGAACTCCCCACCCCCGACCCCTCCCCTAAAGGGGAAGGGAGGTTCACTGTCCTCCCCGCCGCCCCCCTCGCCCCCGGCTGGACCGGCAAGCTCGCCGCCGTTGCGCACGGCATCGCCGCTGCGGGACAGCCAACCTACCTCTGGCTGACCGACGCCGACATCGTCCACGCCCCCGACACCCTCCGCTCGCTCGTCGCCCGCGCGGTCGGCGAGCAACGCGTCCTCGTCTCGCTGATGGCGCGTCTCCGCTGCGATAGCGTCGCCGAGCGCTTTCTCGTCCCCGCCTTCGTCTGGTTCTTCGCCATGCTGTTCCCTTTCCGCGCAGTCGCCCGCCCCGGCAAGGTCGCGGCAGCGGCGGGCGGCGTGATGCTCGTCGACCGCGCCGCGCTCGAGCGCGCCGGGGGCATCGCGGCGATCCGCCGGTCGCTGATCGACGACTGCGCGCTGGCGCGGGTGATGAAGGCGCAGGGGCCGATCGCGCTGCTGCTGACCGATCGCTCGGTTTCGCTGCGGGCGTATCCGCGGATCGGCGATATCGGCGCGATGATCTCGCGCTCGGCCTACTCCCAGCTCGACTATTCGCCGCTGCTGCTGGCCGGAACGCTGCTTGGCCTCGCGCTGACCTTCGTCGCGCCGCCGCTGCTGACCTTCTTCGGCTCGGATGCGGGCAGGGTCGGCGGCGCGGTGGCGTGGGGGATGATGTCGGCGGCGTTCCAGCCGATGCTCCGCTTCTACCGCCGCTCGCCGGCCTGGGGTTTGGCGGTTCCGGCGATCGCACTCGTCTATGGCTGGTACACGCTGATTTCGGCGCTGCAGACGTGGCGCGGGGCGGGGGGCCAGTGGAAGGGCCGGGCTCAGGCGCGAGCTAACGCATGACCCCGAACCGCACCCCAACGACCGAAAATTTCCCTGTCGCCTCGTGGCTGATCCGCCCGGCGAACCGCGCGCCGATCATGGCTTTCTACCGCTTTGCCCGCGCCGCCGACGACACCGCCGACCACGCGCCGATCCCGCCGGGGGCCAAGCTCGACCGGCTCGAGGCGATGCGCGCGACGATCGCCGGGGAAGCCGAAGCCGAGCCGACCTCGCTCGCGCTGCGCGAGGCGATGGCCGCCCGCCGCCTTGCGCCCGACCACGCGCTCGACCTGCTCACCGCATTCGTCCGCGACGTGACCACCACGAGAACAGCGACTTACGACGACCTGCTTGGCTATTGCGCGAAGTCGGCGATGCCGGTCGGGCGCTTCGTCCTCGATGTCCACAATGAGGATCGCTCGACATGGCCCGCGTCGGACGCATTGTGCGCCGCGCTCCAGATCATCAATCATCTCCAGGATTGCGGGAAAGACTTCCGCGAAATGGGCCGGGTGTATATCCCCGACGACATGCTTAACACCGCTGGTCTCGACATCGACGTTCTCGGCGGCACCCGCTCGCCGCCCGGATTGCTGGCGATCATCGCCGATCTCGCCCGCCGGGCCGAGGGGCTGCTGGCGCAGTCGGCGCCGTTCGCGGCGATGCTCCGCGACCGGCGGCTCGCGGCCGAGGTGCGGGTGATCCAGCGCCTCGCCGAGGACCTCGCCCGCCAGTTGCAGGTCCGCGACCCGCTGGCGACGCGTGTCGCGCATTCGAAGGCCCGCGCCGCATGGCTCGCGCTGACCGCGGTGGTCGCGTGACCGACGACGACCGCGTGGCGCTCAACGGCCAGATCTCGCGGAGTTCGTTCTACGCCGGGATGCGCGTGCTGCCGAAGGCCGAGCGCGAGGCGATGTTCGCGGTCTATGCTTATTGCCGCGCGGTCGACGATATCGCCGACGATATCGACCGTGGCCGCGGCGACCGCGCCGCCGCGCTGACCGCATGGCGCAGCGATATCGAGGCGCTGTACGCCGGGAGGGCACCGGGGCGGGCGTCGATGGTCGCCGATGCCGTCGCGCACTTCGGCCTCGCAAAGGAGGACTTCCTCGCGGTGATCGACGGGATGGACATGGACGTCGCCGCCGACATCCGAGCCCCCGACATGGCGACCCTCGACCTGTACTGCGACCGCGTGGCGAGCGCGGTCGGGCGGCTGTCGGTCCGCATCTTTGGGATGACCGGCGAACCCGCGATCGCCCTCGCGCATCACCTTGGCCGGGCGCTGCAACTGACGAATATCCTTCGCGATATCGACGAGGATGCGGAGATCGGGCGGCTCTACCTGCCGCGTGAGCATCTGGTCGCGCACGGCATCCTCGGCAACGATCCGCTGACCGTCGCCGCCGACCCGGCGATCGACGGCGTCGCGCGCGACCTCGCCAAGCTGGCGCACGAGCATTACGCCAAGGCCAAAGCGATCCTCGCCAAGCGTCCGAAGGGGTATCTGTTCGCGCCGCGGCTGATGGCGGGGGTCTATTCGAAGACGCTGTCGATGATGGAGGCGACCGGCTGGCATCGCCCGCGCGCGCGGATCAAGCTGAGCAAGCTGGCGCTGCTGTGGACGGTGATCAAGGTCGGCGTGCTGCGGTGACCCACCGGCGAGCGGAGCGATGACCGTCCACATCATCGGCGCCGGACTCGCCGGCCTGTCCGCAGCGGTCGAACTGGCCGCTGCCGGGCACCACGTCATCCTGTCCGAGTCCGCCCCCCAGGCTGGCGGCCGCTGCCGCTCGTACGCCGACGCCCCGACCGGGCTGACGATCGACAACGGCAATCACCTCGTCCTGTCGGGCAACGACGCGGCTATGGCGTACCTCGCCACGATCGGCGCGAGCGACCGGGTGCGCGGCCCCGAGCGCGCGGCGTTCGCCTTCGTCGATCTGAAGAGCGCCCGTCCCGAAAAGGGCGCCTTCACCGTCGCGCCGAACTCCGGAGCGGTGCCGTGGTGGATATTCTCGCCCTCCCGGCGCGTCCCCGGCACCGGCCCGCTCGATTATCTCGCCCTCGCCAAACTGCTGCGCACCCCGGCCAAGGCAACGGTTGGCGATGTCGTGCGGACGTCGGGGCCGCTGTGGGACAAGCTCCTCGAACCCGTCCTGCTCGCCGCGCTCAACACCCCGCCCGCGGTTGCTTCAGCCGCCCTCACCAGCGCCGTCGTCCGCGGCTCGCTCGCGCGCGGCGGCGCCGCCTGCCGCCCGCTGATCGCGCATCCGACCCTCGCCGCCGCGTTCGTCGACCCGGCGCTGGCGTACCTCCGCTCGAAGGGCGCGGAGATTCGCACGCGTCGACTCGCAGCATTAGGCATCGACGGCAAGCGACTGACTTCGCTGGCCTTCGCCGACGGCAGCGAGGGTGTCGACGGTCCCGTAATCCTCGCTGTCCCGGCCCCGGTCGCGGCGACGCTGCTCCCCGGGCTGCGTGTCCCGACCGAATTCAACCCGATCATCAGCCTGCATTTCGCGCTTCGCCCGCCGCCCTCAGCCCCCGCGATCCTCGGCGTCCTCGGCGGCATCACCGAGTGGATCTTCGCCTTCCCCGACCGCCTGTCGGTGACGATCAGCGCGGCGAATGGCGTCGTCGACCGCGACCGCGCCGACCTCGCCGCCACCGTCTGGGCCGAGGTCGCCGCCGCGCTCGACCTGACCGCGCCGCTGCCCGCGTGGCAGGTGGTCAAGGAGCGCCGCGCCACCGTCGCCGCGACGGTCGAGCAGGACGCACTGCGACCCCCGGCGGCGACCGCGACGCGCAACCTGTTCCTCGCCGGCGACTGGACGCAGACTGGGCTGCCGTCGACGATCGAGGGCGCGATCCGCTCGGGCGTAACTGCTGCGACACTGGCGCAAGCCAAGTCCTGACCGCAAAGGTCGAGAGCCAGACCTTTCAAAGTTTGGCGTTTCGCCTCCATCGGCTGTAAACAGTGGTAATGACCGTCATTAACCATCCGGCGTTCGGGTCCGCCGTGACTGCGGCGACGATCGACCCCGCCGTCACGACCGCGCAACTCGACGCCGCCGTCTGCCGTGCCGCCGACGCGCTCGCCCGCCTCCAGCAGCCCGACGGCCACTGGGTGTTCGAGCTCGAAGCCGACGCGACGATCCCCGCCGAATACGTCCTCCTCCGCCATTTTCTCGGCGAACCCGACGACCTCGATCTCGAGGCGCGCATAGGGCGCTACCTGCGGCGCATCCAGGGCGACCACGACGGCTGGCCGCTGTTCCACGGCGGCGCGTTCGACATCTCGGCGACGGTCAAGGCGTACTTCGCGCTCAAGATGATCGGCGACGGCGTCGACGCCCCGCACATGGCCCGCGCCCGCGCCGCGATCGTCGCCCACGGCGGCGCGGCGGCGGTCAACGTCTTCACCCGCATCCAGCTGGCATTGTTCGCCGCCGGGCCGTGGCGGACGGTGCCGACGATGCCGCCCGAGCTGATCCTCGCGCCGCGCTGGTTCCCGGTCCATTTGTCGAAGATGGCGTATTGGGCGCGGACGGTGATCGTGCCGCTGCTCGTCCTCGCCGCGCTGCGCCCGGTGGCGAAGAACCCGCGGGGGATCAAGGTCGACGAGCTGTACCTCCCGCGCGCGACGGTCAAGCCGAAGTCGAACGTCGCCGGGGCCAAGGCGTTCTGGAAGGCGGCGTTCGGCGCGCTCGACGTCGTCCTCAAGGCGGGCGACGGGCTGTGGCCCAAGGGGCTCCGCCGCCGCGCGATCGCTCGCTGCCGCAGCTTCGTGATCGAGCGGCTCAACGGCGACGACGGCCTCGGCGCGATCTACCCGGCGATGGCGAACAGCGTGATGATGTTCGACGCGCTCGGCGACCCGGTCCACCGCGACATCGCCCGCGCCGCCGTCGAAAAGCTCATTGTCCGCCGCGACGACGGCGAAATTTACTGCCAGCCGTGCTTCTCGCCGGTGTGGGACACCGCGCTCGCGGCGCACGCGATGCTCGAGGTCCGCAGCCCGGCCGCCGAAGCAGCCGCCGATGCCGGGCTCGACTGGCTGATCCCGCGGCAGGTGCTCGACGTGAAGGGCGACTGGGCGGAGAACGCCCCCGACCTGCGCCCCGGTGGCTGGGCGTTCCAGTACAACAACGCGCACTACCCCGACCTCGACGACACCGCCGCCGTCGTCTGCGCGCTCGACCGCGCCCGCGGCCGCGTCGGCGCGCGCTTTGACGAGGCGATCGCGCGCGGCACCGAATGGACCGTCGGGCTGCAAAGCAAGGACGGCGGCTGGGGCGCGTTCGACGCCGACAACAGCTACCATTACCTCAACAATATCCCCTTCGCCGATCATGGCGCCTTGCTCGACCCGCCGACCGCCGATGTGTCGGCGCGGTGCGTCTCGATGCTCGCGCAGCTCGGCGAGCCGGTCGGGTCGGCGCGGATGGCGGCGGCGCTCGCCTATCTCCGCAAGGAGCAAGAGGCGGACGGCAGCTGGTTCGGGCGCTGGGGGGTCAACTATATCTACGGGACATGGTCGGCGCTGTGCGCGCTCAACGCCGCCGGGCTGACCGGAGCCGACCCGGCGGTTCGGCGCGGCGCCGACTGGCTGATCGCGGTGCAGAACCCCGACGGCGGCTGGGGCGAGGGCTGCGACAGCTATGCGCTCGACCGCACCGGCCATGTCCCCGCCGACAGCCGCGCATCGCAGACCGCATGGGCGCTGCTCGGGCTGATGGCAGCGGGGGAGGCCGAACACCCGGCGGTCGCGCGCGGCGTCGCGTGGCTCGCGGCGAACCAAAGCGATGACGGTGTCTGGCCCGAGGAGGATTACACCGGCGGCGGCTTTCCGCGCGTGTTCTACCTCCGTTACCACGGCTATGCGAAGATCTTCCCGCTGTGGGCGCTGGCGCGGTATCGCAACCTGCGCGCGAGCAACAGCGTCCACGTCGCCTACGGGCTTTGACCCCGCTTTTATGATCCTCGTCGCGACAGGGCTGCTGCGCGAGGCGAAATTGATCGCGCGTGACGGCGTCGTCGTCATCGCCGGGGGAGGGGATTCGGCGCGGCTCGAACGCGAGCTCGCGGCTATCGCGGGGCAGGCGTCGGCGATCCTCAGCATCGGCCTTGCGGGGGCGCTTGTAAGCGGCCTCAAGCCCGGTGACTGGGTCGTCGAGGGCAAGGTCGCGCCATTCGTCGTTCCGCCGGGAGCGCGGCGCGGCCGCGTCGTCGGCAGCGAGCGCCCGGTCGCCGACACCATCGCCAAGCGCGCGCTTTATGCGGCGTCGGGAGCGATCGCGGTCGACATGGAAAGCGCAGTCGCCGCCCGCGTCGCCAAGCGCCATCGCCTCCGCTTCGCTGCGTTGCGAGTGATCTCCGACAGTCTCGAACATGGCCTGCCGCCCGCGGCGCTGCTCGGGATGCGCGCCGACGGAGCGATGGACTTGCCCGCGGTCCTGCGGTCATTGTTGCGCCATCCGGGGCAGCTCGGGGCGCTGATCCGCACCGGCTGGTCGGCGGAACGCGCGTTCCGGGCGCTGGCGCGATTGCAGACGGGGGGAGCGAAATGATTATCTGGCGCACCGGTATCGCGGCGGTCCTCGTCCTCGCCGCCCCGCTCGCCGCGCGGACGGTGGTGGTCAACGCCAACGGCTACACGCTCGACGACGCGGGAGCGCTCAAGCGGTTCGGCACGCTCGTCGTCGGCGACGATGGCCGGGTCGAGGCGACGCTGGCGAAGGGGGTCGTCGCCCCCGCCGGAACGGTGATCGATGCCAAGGGCGCGACCGTCCTGCCCGGGCTGATCGACGCCCACGGCCACATCATGGAGCTCGGCTACCAGGCGCTGTCGGTCGATTTGACGGGGACGACGTCGCTTGCGGCGGCGCTGGCGCAGGTCAAGGCGTACGCCAAGGCCAACCCGAACGCGCGCTGGATCGTCGGCGGTGGCTGGAACCAGGAGATCTGGAAGCTTGGCCGCTTCCCGACCGCGGCCGAACTCGACGCCGCCGTCGGCGACCGTCCGGTCTATCTGCACCGGGTCGACGGCCACGCCGGCTGGACCAATTCCGCTGGGCTGCGCGCCGCCGGCGTCACCGCCGCGACCGCCGACCCCGCCGGGGGCCGGATCGAGCGCGGCCCCGGAGGCGCTCCGTCGGGGGTGTTCGTCGACGGGGCACAGCAGCTCGTCGAGAGCCATATGCCCAAGCCGACCCCCGCCGAAGCGATCGCCGCGCTCGACAAGGCGCTGGCGATCATGGCGTCGGTCGGGCTGACCGGGGCCGCCGACATGGGCATCGATCCGGCGACGTGGAAACTCTACCACTACTTTGAGACGAACCACCGGCTGACGGCGCGGATCACGGCGATGGCGGGCGGGATCGACGCGCTCCACGCGATCGCCCCGAACGGCCCGGTCGACTGGAGCGGCGACGAGCGGCTGTCGCTGCCGGGGGTGAAGCTGTACGACGACGGCGCGCTCGGCTCGCGCGGGGCGTGGCTCAAGGCCGATTACAGCGATGCGCCGGGCAACCGCGGGCTGCAATTCCACAGCGACGCCGAACTCCGCGGCTCGGTCGACGATGCGACGCGCCACGGCTTCCAGGTCGCGACGCACGCGATCGGCGACGCCGCCAACGCGCAGGTGCTCGACGCCTATGCGCGGGTTCCGGCGGCGCAACGACAGACCCTGCGGCTGCGGATCGAGCATGCGCAGATCCTCGACCCCGCCGACCTGCCGCGCTTCGCCGCGCTCGGGGTGATCGCGTCGATGCAGCCGACGCACGCGACGTCGGACAAGAACATGGCGGAGAACCGCCTCGGCGCGGCGCGGCTGGCGGGGGCGTATGCGTGGAAGACGCTGATCGACAGCGGTGCGCGTTTCGCCGGCGGGTCGGACTTCCCGGTCGAGTCGCCGAACCCGTTCTACGGGCTGTATTCGGCGGTGACGCGGCAGGATCACGAGGGCAATCCTCCGGCAGGCTGGCGCTCGGCCGAGAAACTCACCCCGGTGCAGGCACTCGCGGCCTTCACCACCGGCGCTGCCCACGCCGCGCATGCCGAGACCCGCGTCGGCACCCTCACCCCCGGCAAATGGGCCGACTTCATCATCGTCGACCACGACCTGTTCGCGGGTGACCCGGCGACGATCTGGCAGACGAAGGTCAGCCAGACGTGGGTTGGCGGGAAGCGGGTTTTCTAGGGTTCAACGATAGCGATTGCGGGCAATTTCGCTGCGGCTCTCGCCAGCGCTCGATCGAAACTGACGAACGCTGTGCAGTTGCGCGCGCCGGAAAGATGAAGAGCATCGGCAAGGTCCAATCCCTCGGCCGCCCAATCAAGCGCGATCGTTAGTCGATCGGGATCTTCGACGGTAACCCCGGGTAGGCCAATGAACGAGCGAAGCGCCGCGATGATTGCCGCCCGCCCGAAGCGATAGGCGGTGCGCAGGACCCACTCGCTCTCGAGGATAACGGTCGTCGGTATGTAGATGTCACCAGTATCGACGAGGCGGCGCACCCGCAGTGCCTGTCCGACATCGTCGCCCGTCACATAACGGACGACGATGTTGGTATCAATCGCGCGCACGGGTCGCGAAATAGTCGTCGACCGCCGCGTTCATGTCCTCGATCGAGATCGGAGGGCCATCGTACTTCAGCATCCCGAAGACTTCGTCCGATGTCGTCGGTGGAAAGCGTGCCGCCGCACGAAGAAGGACGCCTTCGGCGGTCTCCTCAACGACGAGCTTCGTTCCCGCGTCCCACCGCCGGCGCCGCCGGACGTCGCTCGGCAGTATCACCTGCCCCTTGGTCGAAACCGTCGTGATAACTTCCTGAGCGTTCGCCATCGACATCCACCTTGGTAAGGCGAAAGTAAGACGCTGTTTCGCTTAACAATGCAAGCTGCGGCAGCCTAAGCCGCCCGCTGAACCCGCTTCCACCCCTCGGGATCAGCCGTCTTGATCCGCTCCAGTTCCTTCTCGACATGGTCGGAGAAATTATCCTTCGCGGGCCGTGCATTCGACAAATCGATATCGGGGGCCATCGGGCCTTCGGTGCGGATGCCGTTGCGGCCGATGCCGAACATCTTGAGCGGGTGCTTGATCGAGTCGGTCGCGGCGGTGCCTTCGAAGCCGCAGTGGACCATGCAGTTCGAGCACTTGGCGTACTTGCCGACGCCGTACTGGTCCCAATCGGTGCCTTCCATCAGCTCGGCGAAAGTCTGCACATAGCCCTCGCCGAGGAGGTAGCACGGCTTCTGCCAGCCGAAGACAGTGCGCAGCGGCATCGACCACGGGGTGCACTCGTAGCTCTGGTTGCCGGCGAGGAAGTCGAGGAACAGCGGCGAGTTGGTGAACTTCCACGCCTTGCCGCCGTCGCCGCGGCGGAAGACGTCGCGGAAGAAGGTCTTGGTCCGCTCGCGGTTGAGGAAATGCTCCTGGTCGGCGGCGCGCTCATAGGCGTAGCCGGGCGACAGCGTCACCTCGACGTCGCGCTTGGTCATCTCGTCGAAGAAGCCGGCGAGACGTTCCGACGATGCGCCGTCGAACACGGTGCAGTTTACCTGGACGCGGAAGCCCTTCGACTGGGCAAGCTCGATCGCCTCGATCGCGACTTCGTAGGTGCCGTCCTGGTCGACGGCGTGGTCATGCATGCCCTTGTCGCCGTCGAGGTGGATCGACCAGGTGAAGTAAGCCGACGGCGCGTAGTCGTTGATTTTCTTCTTCAACAGCAGCGCGTTGGTGCACAGGATGACGAACTTCTTCTTGGCGATATAGCCCTTGACGATCTTGGGCATGTCGCGGTGAAGCAGCGGCTCGCCGCCGGCGATCGAGACCGCGGGGGCACCGCACTCGTCGATCGCCGCCATGCACTGGTCGTAGCTCAGGCGCTGGTTGAGGATCGCGTCGGGATAGTCGATCTTGCCGCAGCCGGGGCACGCCAGATTGCAGCGGAGCAGCGGCTCGAGCATCAGCACGAGCGCGTATTTACCGCCCTTGATGTGCTGCGTCACGGTGTACGTGCCGATGCGGAGAAGGGGAGCGAGGGGAAGGGTCATGGCGCTTTCCTAGACGTTTGCGTCTGCCGACGCCAGTTCTGGCCGGTGCTGCGGTGCCGCACGTTCGAGGCTCGGGGGCAGGCGGAACGACTGGTGCTCCTCGATCCCGGCCATCGTCGTCACCTCGACGTCGCCGAGCGCGCGAAGCGCCGCGATCACCCCCTGGACGAGCTCCTCGGGAGCCGATGCCCCCGCCGTCAGCCCGACCGTTGCGATGCCTGCGACCCACGCCGGATCGAGCGCCGAGCCGTCGGCGATGAGGTAGCTCGGCACCCCCATCTCGACGCCGATCTCACGCAGGCGGTTCGAGTTCGAGCTGTTCCTCGCGCCGACCACGAGCAGGACATCGACCGCGGCGCACAGGTCGCGGACCGCGGTCTGGCGGTTCTGCGTCGCGTAGCAGATGTCCGACACGTCGGGGCCGACGACGTCGGTGAAGCGGGCACCCAGCGCCTCGATGATGTGGCGGGTGTCGTCGACGCTGAGCGTCGTCTGGGTGACATAGGCGATAGGCGTCTCGAGCGGCAGGTCGAGCGCGGCGACATCCTCGATCGTCGACACCAGCCGCACCGGCGCGTCGATCTGGCCGATCGTGCCATCGACCTCGGGGTGGCCGGCGTGACCGATCAGGACGATCGTCCGTCCGCGCGCGGCGTAGCGGCGGCCCTGGATATGGACCTTGGTGACGAGCGGGCAGGTCGCGTCGATCACCGGCAGCGCGCGGCGGGCGGCCTCGTCGACGATATCGCGGGCGACGCCGTGGGCACTGAACACCGTCAGCGCGCCTTCGGGAATTTCGTCGAGTTCCTCGACGAAGATCGCGCCCTTGGCCTTGAGCTTGTCGACGACGTGCGCGTTGTGGACGATCTCGTGGCGGACGTAGACCGGGGAGCCGTGCATCGCGAGCGCGCGATCGACGATTTCGACGGCGCGGACGACGCCGGCGCAAAACCCGCGGGGCTGGGCGAGAACCAATCGCATCCGGTAACCTTCTTTGTCTTTCGTCCGGGCTACTGAAAACCCAGCCTGGCAGCAACCCTGTGCATTGGGTTCGCGGCCACACTGTGTCTTTCGCGCTGCCATCGGATAATGTTACGCGGCGTCAGGCGTTCAGCCCTCGTTCGTCAATGTGGCGGCAGGGTGACGCTACCAAATGAATATGAGGAGACGAAGCGCGTGAACAAGGTCTGGACCGTCGCCTTGCTGCTGGCGTGTGCCACGGGTGCGGCGGCAGCACCTGCGCCGGGCGACCCTGCGGCGGTGGTCGGCTCGTTCAACGCCTCGCTGCTGGCGACGATGAAGGAGGGCAAGGGGCTCGGGCTGGCGGGCCGGACGGCGAAGCTGCTGCCGCTGGTCAAGGCGACCCACGACATGCCGGCGATGACGCGCCTCGTCGTCGGGCCGGCATGGGCAACAACGGCGCCCGCCGACAAGACCGCGCTGACCGAAGCCTTCACCCGCCACTCGGTCGTTGCATACGCCACGAACTTCTCGGCGTTCGATGGCCAGCACTTCACGATCCAGCCCAAGGTCGAACTGCGCGGCGAGGATGCGGTGGTCCACGCCGCGATCGTCGCCAAGGACGGGACGACGCCGCTCAACTACCGGCTCCACAAGACCGCCGACGGCTGGCGGATCGTCGACGTCTATGCCGGCGGCATCAGCCAGATCGCCGTCCAGCGCGCGGAGTTCGCGTCGACGATCAAGTCGGGCGGGGCGGCGGCGCTGGCGGCACGGCTCAGTGCTGCCGACGAGGCGCGGCTCGGCAAATAAAAGCCCTCCCCCGTCCGGGGGGAGGGGACCTTGCCCTTGCATGGTGGAGGGGCGGCTGAGCGAACTCTAACGCCGACTTTGCACCGCTGCCCCTTCGCCACGCCGCGAAGGGCGGCGCGGTCCCCCTCTCCGTTCCGGGGATTTAGCCGGCCCCAGCAGGGCCGGTTCGAACACCAACGCGCACACCAGCGTCCACGCCAGCGAAATCATCAATATCTTGCCCATGCTCGCGGTGCCGGGGTGGTGCGACAGCCACAGGCTGCCGAAGGCGGTGCCGGTGGCGAGGGCGCTGAACAGAACGGCGCGGGCGAGGCTCGACTGGAGCAGGTTCGCCGCGCCGCCCTTCCACGCCATGACGAAATAGATGTGGAAGGCGACGCCGACGCCGAACAGCAGCGGGAAGGCGATGATGTTGGCGAAGTTGATCGGCTGGCCGATGACGACGCACGTTGCCAGTGTCAGGAACCCCGACAGGACGACGGGGGCTAGGGTGAACAGTACCTCGCGGACCGACCGCAGCACGCCGAACAGCAACAGCGAGATCGCCGCGAGGCCGTAGATGCTGGCGAGAACGAAGGCGCGGGCGATCGTGCTCGCCGCCGCCTGCGTCGACACCGCCGCGCCGCTGGCGTGCGGCGCGACCTTGAGGACCGCGGCGACGAAGCGTTCGAGCGTGGCATTGTCGTCGGGGTCGCTCGCCGGGAACGCCTGCACCCGCGCCCGGCCGTCGGCGGTGATCCAGTCGGCGCGGAGGTCGGCGGGCAGGGTCGCGCGGGTGACCGGCTCGGCGAGGAGGAGCGCGCGGGTCTGGTCGAGCAGGACGTTGAGCGGCGCGACGAGTAGCGCCGACGCGCGCACACGTAGGGCAGGGGGACCGTCGGCAATGCGCTCGAGTGCGTTCGCCAGCCGCGTCGCTGCGGCATCTCCCGCCGCGACCGTGCGAAGCTGCGTCGCGGTGCGGCGGAGCGCGGCGATCGTCGCGGCGTCGCCAGGGGCAGGGGCGACGTCGAACGGGTTGAGCGTCAGGTCGAGCAGGTCGCGGGCGTCGGCGACGAGCGCGAGCTTGGCCGGCTGGTCGTCGGGGACAAAGCTGTCGAGGCTCGCGACCTGGCGGACCTCGGGCAGCGCCGCCAGCCGCGCGGTCATCGCCGCCGGGTTGCGCGTCAGCAGGTCGACGGTGTTGGGCGTGCGGTCGGGGTCGCGGGTCAGGTCGGTCAGCGTCGCCATCGCCTCGCCGTCGGCGGCGCGGAGGTGGTACGGGTTGAAGTCGAAGCGGACGAGCGGCAGCAGCGCGACGCTGATCGCCAGCGACCCGGCGAACGCCCACAGCACCGCGCGGCGGTGCGTCAGCAGCCACGTCTCGGCGCGCGCCAGCGGCAGCCCGGGATTGCCGCGCGCCGCCGGACGAAACAGCAACAACAGCGCGGGCAGCAGCGTGACGTTAAGCAGCAGCGCGACCACCATCCCGCACGCGGCGATGATGCCGAGCTCCGAAACGCCGACATAGGCGGTCGGCAGGAAGGCGGCGAAGCCGAGCGCGACCGCCGTCGCCGCCAGCGCTAGCGCCCCGCCGAGCCCGTGCGCCGCCGCCTGAAGCGCGGCGGCTGGAGGGACATTGCCCTCGGCGCGGAAGCGGATGCTGAGCTGGATGCCGAAATCGACGCCGAGGCCGACGAACAGCGGGATGAAGGCGACCGAGATCAGGTTGAACTTGCCGACCGTCATCAGCCCGATCGCGCTCGTCACGACGAGTCCGCCGAGGGTGACGATGGTGATCGCGGCGACGATCCGCAGCGACCGCACCGCCCACCACAGGATCACCAGCATCGACCCGAGCATGACGCCGCCGACGAGCCACGCGCGGTCGGCGAGGCTGGCGAACTCCTCGTCGGCGAGCGGGACCGATCCAGTCAGGCGAATGCGGGCATCGAGCCCCTTGGCCTCGGCGCGGATCGCATCTCCTGCCGCCTCGCCGGGCTTGAGCGCACCATAATCGAGTTTTGGCTGGACGAGGACGATGCGGCGGCGCGGCGGGGTCAGCTTGCCGCTGTCGGCGTCGAACAGGTCGATCCACGAAAAGGTCGCAGGCCGGCCGCTGGCTACAGCATCGAGCGCGGTGCCGAGTGCGGCGACGGGCTTCGAAATTTCCGACAGCTTGGCGGTGCCCGCGCCGACCCCGGTCAGCACCGTCGACAGGCTCGTCATCACCCCCCGCAAGCTCGGGTCGGCGGCGAGCGGGCCGAGGAAGGGTTGCGCGGCGATCAGCGCGGCGGTCGTCGCGCGGACCTCCTCGGTGGTGCCAAGGAGCAGGCCGTTGCGCTGGAGGAACGGCGTCGCGTCGGGGCGGCGGACCGTCTCGAAGTGGACCGTGTCGCCAGCCAGCCGCTTCGCCAGCGCCGCCGCGGCGATCTCCGCCGCCTCGGGGGTGGCGCCGTCGACGACGACCGCGATCAGGTCGCGGTTCTGCGGGAAGGCGGTATCGACCGCGATCTCGTCGCGCCGCCAGTCGACCGTCGGCGCGATCAGGGTCGCGGTGTCGGTGTTCATCGCGAAGTGGGCCGAGGCGAACCAGCCCGCACCGATGACGACCGCGAGCGCGACCAGAACCGTCAGCCACGGATGGCGGACGGCGGCGGCGACGGCGCGGGGGACGGGCGACAGGGTCAAGCAAGGGTTCCAATACGCGGCCGATGCCCCCGTGAACGCGGGAACCCGCCTCCGGCATCGGGAGACGGATACCAGCTTTCGCGGGGATGACGCCGTTGTTCAAGCACCGATAAGCGAACCGCGGACGAGTGCGGCCACCCGGCCTACGAAAGCGGATTGCCATGTCCCCCGCTTTCGTCGCACGTTTGCGCATTGCAACGAACCACGGGGCCCGACCAGAATGAACCTCAACATCCGCGTCTTCGGGATTGCCGCGCTGCTTGCCTCGACTGCTTATGCCGCGCCGATGACGCAGGCGGCGCGCGAGGCGCAGTTCGATGCCGGGATCAGCTCGGCCGACCAGATGACGTGGCTCAAGGATTTCTCGTCGGAGCCGAATCATGTCGGCAGCCCGCACGACAAGGTCATCGCCGACAAGACGCTGGCGATGTTCAAGTCGTGGGGCTGGGACGCGCACATCGAGCGCTTCGACGTGCTCTACCCGACGCCGATCTCGACGACGGTCGAGATGGTCACGCCGCAGCACGTCGTCCTCGGCGGGCAGGAGCCGGCGGTTCCCGGCGACGCCACCAGCGGCAACACCAAGAATGCGCTGCCGCCGTACGTCGCCTTCCAGGGCGACGGCGACGTCACCGCGCCTTTGGTCTACGTCAACTACGGCCTCCCCGGAGACTATGAGGCGCTCGCCCGGCGCGGCGTCGATGTCCGCGGCAAGATCGCCATCGCCCGCTACGGCGCCGGCTGGCGCGGCCTCAAGCCCAAGCTCGCGCAGGAGCATGGCGCGATCGGCTGCATCATCTATTCCGACCCTGCCGACGACGGCTACGGCGAGGGTGACGTCTATCCCAAGGGCGGTGCGCGTCCACCGTTCAGCGTCCAGCGC
>NZ_JANYGL010000069.1 GCF_025362435.1 Polymorphobacter sp. | reverse complement strand
CGACTGGCCGGCGGCGGTCGCCCGCCTCAACCGCCATCCGCATTTTCGCGTCGAGGTCGAGCCCGGGCTAAAGCTTCACTGTATTCACCGCCGCTCGTCGCGCCCGGATGCGCGCCCGTTGCTGATCGCCCATGGCTGGCCCGGGTCGATCGTCGAGTTCGACGCGATCGTCGATCGCCTTGCCGAACCTGAGGTGGAGAATGGTCCTGCCTTCCATGTGATCGCTCCTTCGCTGGCGGGGTATGCGTGGTCGGACAAGCCGGCCTCGCCGGTCGGGCCGCGCGCGATGGCGGGGCTGTACGACCGGCTGATGGGAGTGCTTGGCTACGACCGGTATCTGTATCAGGGCGGCGACTGGGGCTGCGTCATCGGCGGCTGGATCGGGCTCGATAGCAGCAAGGTCGAGGCGATCCACCTCAGCGGCTACGGGCTACGATCGGCTGACATGCACCCCGACACGCCCGCCGACGTCGCGTGGCTGATGAAGGCGCAGAAGGTCCGCGAGCGCGAAACCGCGTACCTCCAGCTCCAGGGGACCAAGCCACAAAGCCTCGGCTTCGCGATGATGGATTCGCCGATGGGGGTGGCGGCGTGGTTCGCCGAGAAGTTCGTCGGCTGGTCCGATACCGGCGGCGGCCGCGAGGGCTATGTCGACCCGCCGTTCAGCTTCGACCAGATGCTGACCAACATCATGATCTATCTGACATCGCGCAGCTTCAACACCGCGTCCTGGATCTACAAGGGCATGTTCGAGGAAGGCGGCGCCACCATTCCCGCCGGGCGTCGGATCGAGGTGCCGACCGCGGTCGCAGCATTCCCGAAGGACCTGCTTGCCTTCCCGCCACGGGCGATGGTCGAGCGCGGGTATAACGTCGTCCGCTATACCGAGATGCCGCGCGGCGGCCATTTCGCCAGCCTCGAGGAGCCCGAGCTGTGTCTCGCCGCCATCCGCGCCTTCGCGGCGACGGTGTGAGCGAGGTTTGACCAGCGGCATCGAATGGCGCGTCGAACCGGGGCTGCTCGATTACGCCGAGGCGGTCGCAGCGATGGAGGCTCGTGTGGCGGCGATTCGGGCGGAAACCGCGGGCGAACTGATCTGGCTCGTCGAGCACCCGCCACTCTACACCGCGGGGACCAGCGCCGATGCCGCCGATGTCCTCGACGCGCGCTTTCCGGTCCACGCCACCGGGCGCGGCGGACGGCACACCTATCATGGGCCGGGGCAGCGCGTCGTCTATGTCATGCTCGATCTCGCTGCGCGCGGACGCGATGTCCGCCGATTCATCACCGCGCTCGAGGGCTGGGTGATCGATGCCCTTGCCCGCGAAGGAGTCGCTGCTTTCACCGATCCGGCGCGTGTGGGTGTCTGGGTCCACGAAGATCGCCACGACGCAAAGATTGCCGCGATCGGCGTCCGCATCCGCCGCTGGGTGACGTTTCACGGGATCGCGATCAATATCGCGCCCGAACTTGCGGATTTTGACGGAATCGTCCCCTGCGGACTGGCTGATTCGGCGGTTACGAGCCTTGCCGCGCTCGGCCGGCCGTCGACCATGGCCTCGCTCGATGCTGCACTGCACGCGGAACTGTCGCGGTTCATCGGTCGTTTAACCGTTACGGAGATGCGCAATGGCGCTTGAGGGCGGGGAAGTTTCTGTCTAATGTCCACCACGGTTAGGGGATAAGGGCTGAACCGAAACCGCAGCTATCATGCTCGCAAACGATGAACAGGAGTCCAAAGATGGGTGATCTCATGACGAAGATTAAGACGGTTACGCTCGTCGCCGGCCTCGCGCTGGCTGTCGTCGCTTGCGGCGAAAAGAAGGCCGACACGACGGCAACGACGACCACCACCGACACCACGACGCCGGCTTCGGCGCCGATGGCGACCGACACCACGACGACGGCCCCGGCTTCGGGCGCTGCCGACGCGATGGCGACCGCTCCCGCCGCTGGCGACGCGATGGCCCCGGCTTCGGGTGGCACCTCGACGACCACGACGGACTCGACGACCACCACCAAGCCGTAAGCTTCGGTCGTCAAGATAACGGAAGGGCCGCCAGTCAAATGGCGGCCCTTCTTTTATGGATGGTAGTCGGTCATGTGATAGTGGCGTCGAGCGAAACCAATCGCGACCACCGGGTGTTAGCGAAGTCTCTGGTTTCAAGAAAGACCATTGGGGAGAATGAAATGAGCCTTGAACAGATCACCGACAGCATGCGTACCCGCGTCGGCGCGAGTGCGGGTCTGAAGAAGTCGGTGAAGTTCGATTTCGGCGGCGACGGCGTTGTTCGCATTGATGACACCGCAACGCCCGCAGTTGTCGATAACCAGAATGTCCCGACCGATTGCACCGTCAAGGTTTCGATGGCCGATTTCATGGACATGGCGAGCGGCAAGCAGAACCCGCAGATGGCGTTCATGATGGGCAAGCTCAAGGTCGATGGCGACATGTCGGTCGCGCTTCAACTCGGCAGCCTCCTCGGCTGATCGCCGATGCTCCGGCGCCGTATTGCCGGCGTCGGTGGCTCTATGTGGGACGCCAGACAGACAGGTTTTGTCTCGGTCGCAGGCACTTGGCCAACATTCCTACGGTTTTGAAACAGACTCTAGCGGCCCGGGGTCCGGAGCGGTAAAGCTGTCCGGCGCCGCGTTTTTTGCGCCGGAGGACAGCCGCAACATGCTTAGACAGGCCTTCATCGCACTTGCGACTCTCGGCATCTGCGGTGTTCCGATTGCCGAGGTGGTCGCGGCGCCCGCCAAGAAACCCGCCGCCACCGTGAAGAAGCCAGCTCGTGCGCGCGCGAAGACGGTCGATGCCGCGCCCGCCGCACCGCTGCCGGGCGAGGAAGTGTTCACGCTCAATGCCGATGGCATGATGACGCCCAATGCGGTCAGGCTCCGCGCGACAACGCCAGCCGAGGATCAGGCCAACGCCGTCTGGAGCGTTCGGGCGGCGCTAAATATCGCGGCGCTCCAATGCCAGTTTTCAGGGTTTCTCGCGACAGTTCGAAACTATAACGACGTGCTGCGCCAGCACTCCGAAGAACTCGATCGGGCAAGGGCTACAATGGTCGCGCACTTCCGGCGTTATGACGGCGCCCAAGCACAGAACAGCTTCGATCGCTACACGACGCAGACCTATAATAGTTATTCGACACTCGACGCCCAGTACTCGTTTTGCGAGCGGGCGGCGGTCGCCGGACGAGCGGCGCTTTTGCTGCGCAAGGGCGAGCTGGGCACGCGCGCCGCTGAACTTCGCGACGATGTGCGCGCGGGCCTGACGCCGGTTTCGCACAAGGCGTTGCTTGTCCCGGTCGAGATCGAAGGCGAACAACTCCCGCCGCTTTCTTGAAGCTCACGGCTGCGGCTTAGCCGCGTAGCCCTAAGCGCTCCGACGACTGTGCCGGATTCGGCCCAAAAGGCGTGGTCTTCAGTTATTTTGAGTGCGAAGACCGGCGCTTTTGTCGGCGCACTCGCAAGCCCTCAGTCAACGCCAGGTGCCATCGTAGTAAATGCCTACGTTCGACTATTTTGCGGCACTAAACGACAAACAAAAAAAGGCCGCCCTTTCGGGCGGCCTTTTCTTTGTCGTAATCCGCTTACTGCGGGGTGCAGGGACCAGCGGAAGCCGGAGCCGGAGCACCACCGAAGGTGATCTCGACGCGGCGGTTCTGCGGCTCGCGCACACCGTCGGCCGTATCGACCAGCGGACGGCTTTCACCGAAGGCTTCGGTCGTGATGACGCCGGCGGCGACACCCTTACCGGTCATGTAAGCCTTCACCGCATCAGCGCGGCGCTGCGACAGGGCAACGTTGTAGTCCGGCTTACCCGACTTGTCGGCGTGACCGGCGAGCGTGACGCTGGTCTGGCCCGTCGAGGCGTACTGGTCGGCGGCACGATCGAGGATCGCAGCGGCCTCCGGCGTAATGACCGAACGATCCCAATCGAAGAAGACCAGGAACGGCCCAGGCGTCACAGCGGCAGGCGGGCACGGGGGCAGCGGAGCCGGCGGCGGCGGCGGCGGAGCAGGCGTCGGAGCCGGCGGCGGCGGCGGCGGCGCCTCACCACCGAAGTTATACGTCAAGCCGACGAGCAGGCTGTGCGAGCGAACTCGTGTGTTCGCCTGGTTGCCGGTGAAGGTCAGCGTGTTGACGTTATCAACGTTGAAGTAACGATACTTCAACGAAACATCGACATGGTCAGTCAACGGCTTGTAGACGCCGGCGAGAAGCTGCCACGCAACATGCGTGTCGCTATCGTCGAGGTAAGGAGCACCGCCGGCAGCAAAACCGTAGCCCTGCTGCTTGACGCGGGCGACGCCGACGCCGCCGCCGAGGTAGCCGCCGACATCACGGCCCTTGCCGCCGAAGTCGACAAGGCCGTTGACCATGAACGAGAGGATGTTCTGGTTGCCCGGCGCGCCGTTGTAGTTGCCAAGTGCCGGGACGCCGGCGACGCCGTTCGCGAGCGTCAGCGGCGGGGTGCCACCGTTGACCTGAACATAATCGACATTGTTGCGCTTGTAGCCGACTTCGAACTCAGTGCGGAACATGCCGAAGTCGTAGCCGAGGATACCGTCGACGTCGTAGCCGACATTGTAGCTGTTGCGCAGCGGCGCCTTGTAAGCGACGCCGCTCGTCGTCCGAAGGTCAAACGAGGAGGCCTGGGAGATAATCCCGCCGCCTTCGATACCAACATAGAACGAACCGTCTTTCGCCAGCGCCGGCCCGGCGAGCGCGGTCGAAGCCAATGCTATTGCTACGGCAAGTTTCCGCATCGTTATTCCCTTCACGGTTTCGATAGTCATCTGAACTGCCCGAACGCTCTAACGCAGCAGTTATACCAGCGCAAGTCGAGATTCGGATAGTGTGTTGCATAGAAACAACAGCTTTTCCATGAAGTAACGCGCTTCCGGTGCTACGCCAAAGCAACCAGTCCCATCGCACGCATGGCACTCGTCAGCGCCGCCAGTGCGGCGCGCGCTTCGACGTCGACCACGGCGCCGCCGGACGCCCCGGCGAGGGCGATCGGCGTGGTTGCAAGCATCGTCCGTCCGTTGACCGACAACGCCCGTGCGGGCCACGCATCGGCGTGCCAGGTCCCGCCTATGCACACCGCGAAGAGGCCTTCGTCGCGGACATATGCAAGGCAGCCGTCGCGCGGCACGACGAACGACCAGCCGCCGGCATCGAGGATGGCGATCTGGCCGCTGCGCCCGGCCCATAAGCCGAAGGCGCCGCCGGCGACGATCCATCCCCCCGGGGGTCCCACGCCTGCGGGCGGAGCGGCAAGGACACGGCTCTCCACCGCGAGGTGGAGCAACGCGTCGATCGCCGCGATCGCGCCGTTGTGGGTGATTTCCTTCTGCGCCTGCCCGCTTTGCAGCAGCGGCAGGGCATAGCGCGCCGACAATTCAGCCATGATCGACCCCTAAAAAATGTGGGTTAACGGAAAATGTCAATAGTGCGCATCGCCGTGGCACCCGCTCCGACGGCAGCGCTGAGCTGGGCGACGGCGATCGTCAGCGCCAGAGCGGTGCCACCGCCGTCGGCGGCGAACGACGCCGCAGGATAGATCCACGATGCTTCGCCCACCTCGACAGTGCGGACAACGGCGCCATCGATCGCGACGGTCAGGCGGTACGCCTCGACCTCCTCGCCGATCGGGGCGTCGGCGCCGTCGATCCACGCGAAGCCGGCGCGGCTTCGCCGGATCCAGCCGATCGCGCGATCACCAGTAGGACCGGTCGTCACCGTCAATGCAACCGGCGACAGCGGGCGCAGCGCCACCCCCGCCGGGACGACGCCGACGGCACGGACGGCGACGATGTCCTCGCCGGGTCCGACCGCCTTGAGGACCGACGGCGACCCGATGGCGTCGAGCGGCGGATCGAAGCCGACGACGCGATCGTCGAGCATGACGAAGCGCTCGCCCGCAGCGTGGCTGGCGATGGCCGCTTCGGATCCGCGCCGCCCGCGAAGGAGTACGCTCAAGCGGTAGCGCCGGGGGGCGAGCGCCTCGGCACGGGCGAACTGGAACACCTCGTCGCCGGCGAGCGCGAGGTTCGCCCCGGCAAGGACCGCCGCCTCGCTCGCACTGTCGATTGTCATCGCGTTTTCGAGCAGCTCGACGTCGATCGTCGACAGCCGGTCCCAGCAATCGGTGGTACCACCGGGCAGAACGCTCGCGGCGGCCCCCATTGTCGCCGCGCCGGCGATCGTCGCGACCGCCGCATAGCTCGCACCGCCGTCCCGGCTGACGACGATATCGGCGCGCCGCCAGCCGCTGCTCGGGCCCGCCGCGGCGAGCAGCAGCCGGGGGGTCATGGCGACGCCATCGAGCGACGGCAGGTCGAGGACATGGAGCACAGTCGGGCCGTTCGGGGCATCGCCGGGCGCATAGACGCGGCCCGAGTCTGCGGCCGGCGCCGCACTCCCCGGCAACGACGCGACGCGTTCGACCTCGCATTCGATCACCGCGCCGGTGATCGTCGTCCGGCGGACACGCCACGGATCGGGATCGCCCTCGACGGACACAGTGTCTCCCGGACGCAACGTCGCGTAGCGCCACGACATTGCCAGCACCGCGGTCGAGCGCCGGGCGATCGCGCGGCGGAGGAGGGTTTCGGCGAGTTGCTTGGCAGCGGTCGCGGTGGCTGCGGCGGAGACGTCGTGGGCTTCGCTCCGCAGCACCGGGCTGCGGCGGACGGCGCGCTGCTGGCCCGGCTGGAAGTCGCGCGCCGGATCGCTGAAGCCGAGGACGAGGGCGTCGGGGATGCCGTCGCTCGCCGCGCGGGTCGCATGGAGCGCCGGGATGGCGGCGGCCTCGCTCGCGCCGAGGGCACCGGCGAGGATCGTCGTCCCCGCACCCGGCCCGAGGACGAGCCCGGTGTCGCCCTCGCGCACGACGAGGTCGGCGATCTCGGCGAGCTGGATCATCGTCGCGCGGATGCTCCCTGCGCGTGCGGCAGCGAAGCCGAGCAGCAAGGGACCGATGTCGCCGCCAACGAGGCCGGGGCTGGCGATGTCCTGGATGATCGCGCCGACCGCGACATCGCCCTCGTCGGCAACGACCTCGAAGGTTAGGTTGGGGATGCGGTTGCCGTAGTCGGCGAGCGGCAGGTCCTCGAAGACAACGTACGCGCGGTCGCGGTAGGCGGGGGCGACGCCGATGCCCTCGGCGGCGGCAATCAGCGGGTCGACGCCCTGCCCTTCGTTGCCGGTATGGCTGCGGATCGTCGCCGGGTAGATCAGCGTGCCGTCGCTCGCGCGGAGCAGCTTGCCGTCGGCCCAGATTCGCTCGACGCGGATGATCGCACGCGCCGAGACGATCACTGCGAACGAGGCCGAATAGCTGTAGCTGTTGTTTGCCGCGCCGCGCTTGCCGCCGCCCGTGCTGGTCCGGCTCTCGCGCATGCCCGCGGTCCAGACGAGCGCCCCGGCGACGCGCATCCGGCCGTATATCCGCGGCAACGGCTCGCCGTAGGCGGCGCTTTGGACCGCGAGGTTGGCGACGCGTGGGCCGTCGCGGGTCTTGCTGCCGCCGAAGATGCCCTGGTCGAGCACGCTGCCGACGAGCGTCCCGGCGAGGCCGCCGAGCGGGCCGCCGAGCGCGCGCCCGACGGTGCCCAAGATCAATGTCGCCATCGGCTTACTCCTGTTCGGGTAGCCGCCATGCGGCGACGATGGTCCAGCCGGGGTCGAGCGGCCCCTCGACAACGCGGCCGAGCCCGGCATGGGCGTGGACGACGCCGAGCCCGGTGACGACGACGAGGTGGCGGCGGCCGGGCAAAGGCGCGACAGCGAGCAGGTCGCCGGGCGCAGCGGTCGCGACGCGGCGGCAACCGGCGGCGGCGATCAGGCCATCGAGCGCGGCTTCGTGGTCGCCGCCGAGGGCGTAGGCGGGGGGCACGATTGCAACCCCGGCAGCGGCGGCGGCGACGAGCGCGACCCCGACGCAATCGAGGCCGATCCCCGGCACCCTGCCCTGCGCGCGGAAGCGCGTGCCGACACAGGCGCGCGCGGCGGCGACGATCGCGGCGCTATGCGGATGCGCCGTCATACCCCGGGAAACCGGGTGAGGACGTCGCCGCCGGGGACGTGCGGCTCGCCGCGGAAGTTGAGCGCGTTGGCGAAGCGCGCGGCGCACGTTGCCAGCGTCTTGTCGCAGCCCTCGCGCAGTTCGACGCGGGTTCCCGGCGCGACCGCGAACGGCAGTGCCTCGAACAGCACCAGCGCGTCGCCGTCGACTCCGGCGATGCGCGCATCAAGACCGGCGTTGAGCCCTTCAAACGGTCGCAGGCGACCACCGGCGAAGCGGTCGATCGCCGTCACCGCGACGCCGATCCGGTCGCGCGTCGAGGCGGTGGTGCGCGCGGTGGTCGTCAGCGGCGCGAGGTCGACGCGGCAGCGGCGGTCGCCGAGTTCGGCGCGGCAGTCGGGCGAGCAGGTCTCGATCGCGATCGCCTCGAAGGCGGCGGTCGGCCCGCGGACCGTCGCGGTGAAGCTGCCCCCGCCGGGCCTGGTCCGCTGCTCGATCGCGCCGATCGTGCCTCCCGCCAGCCGCAGCGTGCCGGAAGCCGGATCGTCCCACTCGGCCATGAAGACCGTCAGCGCGGCGCCGTCGTAGCGCCCTGCAGCGAGATCCTCGCCGGTGATTGCCGCCGCCGACAGCGCCCCGGCGAACTCCATCGTGTCGACCTCGAGCCCATCGCCGAGGCTGATTGCCGACGGCGTCATGCCCGGGGCGGCGTCGTAGCGCAGTCCGGCGATGTCGAGCGGGCGGTCGTGCGTGGTGAAGCCGAGGACGACGCCGTCGCTCCGGGCGACGCGCCAGCACAGGGCGATCGTCGTCAGGTCGCGGGCGAGACTGTCGGAGAAAGCCATGGCTAGACCTCGCGGATTTCGATGAGCGGGACCGACGCGGCATCGCCCGACCGCCAGCCGCCCGGCGAAACGTCGAGCCGGTCGTCGGCGAATCGCACGGGAACGTCGAAGGCGAAGCCGGCGGTGATGACTGCTCCAGCGGCCGGCGGCGCGGCGAGATCGACGAAGCCGCCGTCGGCCAGATGCCAGCCCGTAACCGTCACGCCCGCAACCGCGACGACAACAGTCCCGGCGACCGGGCGCGTAATCCGGCGGTCGTGCGGGTCGCCGGCGGTGCCGTAGCGCTTGGTCAAAGCGAAGCGCGTCGCCACCCCGTCGCCGATGCCGATCGGCTGGTCGAGCGCGGTGATCTCGCCGTCGCTCGACGAATGATCGAGCGGGTCGGTGAAGCGGAAGCCGCTCGCCTGGCCGCGTCGCGCACGGAAGAAGGCGAGGAGCAGCCGCAGGTCGGCCTCCGAACGCACCCCGACCCCGGCGTCATAGTGGAGCCGCGCCTCGGCCCAGCTGCTGTTGCGCTGCTCGAACCCCGAGCTCGAGGTCGATATCTGTGTCGAGAACTCGGGGCCGCCGCTCGCGCGCAGGCCGATCTCGAGCGGAAAGCGAACGTCGTCGAATGCGGCCACGGCCTCATCTCCCATGATGTCGAAAGCGACGAAGCCGTCGCGTGCCACTTCGGGCCATGCCCAGACGAAGACCTCGGCGATGCCGCGATCCTGCGCGGCGGCGGCGGCATCGGCGATCAGCGGCCATTGCGCGCGATCCTCGCTCCGCGCGACGAAGCCGGCGAAATAATGCTGGGCGGCGGGCGGGTAGCCGAGGCGGCTCGCGACGGCCGCGCGCGCCGCCGCCTGCGCGGCGAAGTTGCCGCTCGTGACGAAGTCGTAATCCTCGAGTTGGAGGACATCGAACGCCGGGTACGCCCATGCGGCCGGCAGGTTGGCGCGGACCAGTTCGGGCGAGGCTGAGAGAACCACCTGCGGCGCGTAGAACAAGAGGTACGTGGTCACGTCCGGAGCCGCGGCTCGCACCGAGTCGCGCAACGCCAGCGTCGCCGCGCCGAGCTTAAGGCCGAGCCAGTCGGCGAAGGAGCGGTTTGCGGCATCATATGGCCCGCGCGCATCGGTCAGCAGCGGATGCACCCCTGCCCCGGGTACGCTCATGTACGCTGCAGTTGTCGCCGCGTCGTAGAAGCACGGGCGCTGGTCGGGGCCGACCCACCACCACGGCTCGCCGATCTGGAAGTGCGGCGCGTGACCGGCGGCGACGGCGATCGCGACGAACGCCCGCGCAACCGCCTGCAGCCACGCCATCGCGGGCGCGCTGCACGGCGACAACACGGTCGACGGCGGCGTGTAGCCGGTCAGTGCCGGAGCCCCCGCCGCGTCACGCTGCTTCCATAGGGCGGGCGCGTGCTGGTCGAGCAGTTCGAACGACTGCGACACGATCAGCGTCAACCCCGCCGCGTTCGCTCGCGCGGCAAAGTCGCGGTGCCACGCCGCTGCCGGGGCGCATAACGGTCGCGCCGGGTCGACCTCGTAGCGCGCCGACGCCGGGTTCCACTTCACCTGGAAGAAGTGGCTCATCCCGACATAATGGTTGAGCCACGTCGTATAGCCGGTCGCGACGATGCCGCGGAGCAGCCGCTCGGGGGTCAGGTTGTAGCTGTCGTCGTAGCCGGTCGCCATCCGCAGCCGGTGCGGGGGCACGAACGTATCGCCGATCGCGATCGTCGAGGTCGGCCCGTCGCAGCTGATGTCGGACAGCGTCACCGAGGCGTCGACCGCGTTCGGCAGCGGGGCGTCGATCCCGGTATATGCAGCGGGGGTGAGCGAGACGAACAGCCGGTCGATGTCCCCGGCGAACACCGGATCGGCCTCGCCCGGCAGGAGGAAGCCGCCGCTCAGCGTGTCGAAGTCGAGCGTGATCACCGCGTCCGTCGGGGTGCCGACGGCGTAGTTCCACAGCCGGACGTACCAGCCGCGGAAATCGCCCGCCGCGTCGCGCCCCTCGATCGTCAGCGTCGGCCCGTTGACCGCGTCGAGCGGCATCGTCCCGCTGGACCGCCAGCGGAAGCTGAGCACGAGCCCGCGATAGTCGCGGTCGGTGGCATATCTCAGCAGCGGATGGTCGAAGCGGTCGGCCGACTCCCAGATCAGCCCGGCGAGATCGTTGCTCCGCAGGAAGTTGAGGTCGACGCGGACGGAGCGCGGCGCGGGGGTTGTCGCCGCAGCCATCATCGGGCGCGGGAAATCGACCGTCCAGAAACGCGCGTCGAAGCGCTTGAGCCAGTCGCGGCGCTGCTGGTCGGCGGGGGTGGCGAGCCAGTGGCGCATCATCCGTCGGCCCGGTCGAGCGCGTGGCGGACCGCGCGGGCGACCTGCGCCCCGGTCCGCTGCATCATCGCCGGGGCGGCGTCGCGCGGGGTGGCGACGTTGACGGTGATCGAGATTGGGCCGTCCTGCCCGCCGCCGGTGGCGATCCGCCCGGCGGCGGTGGGGACGAACAATTCGGGGCCGCGCTCGCCGACGAAATACGCGCTGCCCCCCGTCACCGGGCCGCCGGTCGCGCGCCCGGGGGCGCCGCCGAACAGCGACCCGGCGGCGCTGGCGAGCGACGACAGGATGCCGCTGCCGCCGCTCGACGAGCCGCCGAATAGTCCCTTGAGGTCGGTTCTGATCGCGCTCGCGGCGATCTCGGCGAGGGTCGACAGCGCGACCTTGCGGAGGTCGTCGAAGCCGAGGCTGCCAGTTTTGACCGCCCTGGCGAGCGCGGATTCGATCGCCTTGCCGGCATGGTCGGCGCCGCTGGCGAGCGGGCCGTCGAGCTGGTCCTTGATGCCGGCGACGTCGCGGGCGAAGCCGCTGGTGTCGGCGCGGATGCCGATCACGAGGCTATCGAGCTGTTGGTCCATCGGGAAAGGCCTCCATCAGGCGGGCGAGATCGGGAGCGGCGGCAGCGGGTGGCTCAAGGTCGAGACCGAGCGCCGCGCGGAGGTCGGCGGGGGTCGCCGCCCAGAACGTGGCCGGGCTCCAGCCGAGTACCGCCGCGACCCGCGCCGCGGTGGTGGCGGCGGATGCGAAGGTCATCGCCCCTGCAACACCTGCGTCAGCAGCGTCTTGAGGACCGGCGTGACGGCCGCCAGCCCGACCTGCACCACCGCATCGGCGAACTTCTCGCGCGTCAATGGCCCGCTGTCGGGGCTGAGCGTGTGCCACAGCAGGGCGACCAATTCGTCGAGCTTGAGATGCCCGGCGGCGGCGCGTTCGACCGCGGCGAACAGCGGCCCGATCTCGCCCTCGGCGGCGACGAGCGCGGCGAAGGTCGGGCGGAAGATGCGCTCGACCCCGCCCAACACGAGCGAGGCTTCGCCGCGCAACACATTGGCGACGCTCATGCCGTCACCACGTTGCCCGAGGATTCGAGCGCGACGGTGTAGCTGCGCTCGCCGTTGAAATCGCCGGCATAGTCGAGCCGGGTGACGAGGAAGCGGCCGGTCATCCGCTCGCCGCTCTCGAAGCTGACCTGATAGTCGTCGAGGACGCCGCCGAGCGCGTTCGCCTTGATCCGCGCCTCGGCGGTCGAGCCGTTGAACACCCCCGCGCCCGACAGCGAGACCGAGCGGAAGCCCGCCCCGGACAGCAGTTCGCGCCAGCCGCCCGAGCCCTTGTTGGTGATGACTACGGTGTCGGAACTGATCGTCAGCTGCGTCGTCCGCATCCCGGCGATCGTCGTGAAGACGGGAGGGCTCGCGCCGTCGCCGACCTTCAACAGGAATGCGCTGCCCTTTTCGGCGGCCATATCTTTTCTCCTCAAAGTTCTTCGGTGCGGATGCGGAAGTCGATCGCCGCCTGGGTCCAGCCACCGGGGTCCTTGACGAAGACGGTGCGGACGAAGGCGATCCCGGCGATGCGGGTGCCGTCGCGGCTGCCGGTGAGCGCGCGGATGGCGGTCTCGGCGGCGGCGGCGAGGGTCTTGACCCGTGCAGTGCCGGGGCGGTCGTCCCACAGGGCAAGGCGGACCTGATGTTCGTGGCCGGTGCCGGTCTGGTGGCTCCAGTCGGACATGCTGTCGGCGCCGACGGTGAGGTACGGCGCGATGGCATCGGGGGCGACGCCGTCGAAGACTCCGGTGAGCGGCTCGAGGCCGGGCGCGGACCGCAAAGCGGCGACGATCATCGACTGAAGAGCAAGGCTCGCGCTCATCGGGACCTCCGGGTGAACAGCGCCAGCCACGGGTCGCGGGCGGCGTGGCGGCTGCCCCACGCGCGGGCGAACAGGTGCGGCGCGGTCAGGCGGATGCCGTTGGGGTCGATCGAGGCGACGACGCCGGGAAGCTCGCTCGCGGCGCGGTCGAGGAGGATCGCGCGGACCTGCGCCTCGGCGACGGCGACGAGCTGGTCGAGCAGGGTGATGGCGATCATGTCCGGTCCTCGACGAGCAGGGTCAGCCGGTCGCGCGTCCGCGGATCGGGCTCGACGCGGAGGACGACGAGGATGCGGTCGCCCCAGCGGAAGCGGCTGGTCAGCCCGGCGCCCGACCCGGCACGAATTGTCAGGCGGTAGCGCGAGCGGGTGATCCGGCGCTCGCCGACGATGCTGCTGGTGGCGACGACGTCGGTCGGCACGAGCGCTGCCCATGCCGAACCGGCGAAGGTCCAGCTTCCGGCGTCGCCGCCGCTGTCGTCGGGCGCGGCGGCCCAATGCTCGATAGCGACGCTGTCGCGGAGCGAGCCGGTAAATTCGGCGATCATATTGCTCTCCTCAGCCGAGCCGGAGGCGGCGCCACGGCCGCCACAAGGCGGCGACGGCAGCAGGCGGGCCGCCGGCGTCGGCGGCGTCGCGGTGGGCGTGGAAGTGCGAGACGAGGCGGACGATCCCCAGCCGCAGCGGCTCGGGGACGCCGTTCCAGTCGGCGGCGAGCCCGGCGCGGTAGCGGACGGTGACCCGCGTTGCGCCGCGCGGGTCGATTATACGGACCCAGCCGTTGCCGCTCAGGTCGATGTCGCTCTCGTACGCCGGGCCGGGGGTGGCGCCGCCGAGCGCGTCGACGCCGGTGATCGCGACGCACGGTGCAGCCTTGAGGCGCTGCCACGTTACGACGGTGGTCGCGGTGTCGGCGACGTCGCGGACGATCAGCGCCTGGCCGGTGAACGCCTCGGCGAGCCCCGTCGCGGCGCGGATAAAGCCGGCGATCAGCGCGTCCTCGCTGCCGTCGACGATTCGGAGGAACGCCTTTGCTTCCTCGATCGCGACCGGAACGACGGCGGCGGGCAGGATGTCGCCCATCACCGCACCTCGATGCGAACGGCGAGCGCTCGCTCGTCGGCGCGGCCGTCGGTCAGGACGATGCGGTTGGCAATCCGATAGACGTGCCCCGGCACCCCGCCGTCGAGCGTCGCGCCGGTGCGCGTCGGCGCGGTTACGGTGCTGCCGACGGAGACGCCGCCCGGCTCGACCGGGCTGACGTGCCAGTCGCTCGCCGCGATCGTCGCGCCGTTCAGAACGTTGATCGACCAGTCGACGGCATAGTCGAGCCGCGCGGCCGGATCCTTCAGGAAGATCCCCACGGTCATGTCTCCATCGGTGAGAGGCTCCCCTCCCCGACGGGGGAGGGGAGAAGCGGGATCAGACCGGCTGGTTGATCTCGATCTGCCAGCTGGCGAGGCTGACCGTGCCGCCGGCGACGAGCGCCTGCGCCGGGCACGTCGTGACATACAGCAGCGTCGAGCTGACCGGGTCGAGCAGGGCGATGTGGTCGGCGGTGCCGGGCGCGATGACCGACAGGCCGGACTTGGCGGCGATCGTCACTTTGCGCCCGGAAATGTCGCCGGCGGCGAGGGTGAAGTCGGCGGTGGTCAGTGCCGCTTCCGACAGGCGGCCAGCGTCGGCGGCGGCGTAGTTTGCCGGCTGGCCGCTGACGGCGACCATGCGGGTGGCGGTGCGGACGACGTTGAGCGCGCCGTCGAGAACCTGGGTGCTCGAGAATTTCATGCGTGTTTCCTTTTGACGAGGGGGTGGGGAACTCAGTCGGCGGCGGCGGCGACCTTGAAACGGAAGTCGCCAGTGACGATCAGCGTCCGCTCGGGCGGCGCGACGCTGCCCGGCAACAGGGTCGGCAGCGTGCGGTCGGTGACGGCGTCGCGGCAGTTGCCGGGTGAGAGTGCGGCCGGCGGGATGACGTCGACGCCACCAATGTCGGCAGCGGTGGCGGACCGGGCGCTGTCGGGCATGAGGGCTCCGGCCCAGGTGACGGAGCTGCTTACGGCGCGCGTCACGATCGTCGCTGATACCGCGCCGAGCGCCGTCGCCCACCCGGCCGCCGTCGCCGCCGCTCGCGTCGCCAGCGTCGCCGAGTCAGCGCGCAGAGCCGCCGCCCAGCCGGTCGCCGACGGACTGGCGCGTGTCGCGACGACGGTCTTCGCCGGGACGACTGCGAGCGCGATGCCGAGGGCGGACGCCGACGCGAGGCTGGTGTCACGCGCGGCCGCAGGAGTGAGCGCAGATGCGGTCACCAGAGCGTTCTGGATCGCGCCCGTCGCGAACGGGACCGGACGGGCGACGCCGCGCTGGTCGACGTCGATGTTCGCCGACAGCGACGAGTGGCCGATCAGCGGCGAGCCGGCGAGCGGCTTATAGTCGCCGCCGCCGGTGTTCGCCGGGTCGTACTGTCCCGAGATGTCGGTCCCCGACTTGTCGAGGGTGAATTTCGGATTGGCCCCCGCCCCGGTGTCGACGGTGTAGTTCGGGGTGTTGAGCCCCTCGAACTCGTGGAGGAACTCGGGGTTGACGTTGCCGCGCAGGACGATGTTGTCGGCCATGCCGACGCCGTAAAGCGCCGACCAGCCGCGCACCGCATTGGGACGATAACCGTGCTGGCGCAACTCGGCGGCGAACCACGTCCAATGAACCGAGCCGTCGGTGATGTCCGCCGCCGTGCCCACCGGGCCGCCGCCGGTCGCGGTCGTTCCCGCGGTGATGCAGTGGTAGACGTTGCCGCCGGTGGTCAGCTCGGCGCCGACCGCCTTCGCCTTGTTGCGCGATGCCGCGAGGTCGAAGCCGTACAGCGATGTCCCGCCGCGCTGGGACTTGACGAAGGGATCGTCGAAGAAGTCGTGCTTGATCGAGTGCTGGTCGACGACGTTGTTGGCGAACCGGTTGCAAAACATGATGTTGCTCTCGGTATCGTTCGCCGTGATCGTCGCGAGGTTGAGGTCGTCGTAAAGCCAGTTGGTCCGGTCACCGAGGATCGTGTTGCCCTCGACGATCGAATAGGTCGCGACGACCGTTCCGTTCTCGCCGATGGCGACGAAGGTCGGCGATGAGGTGCCGTAAAGCTCGCAGCTATTGTTGGCGAAGACCTGGCGGTTGAAGACGTTGTACGTCGTGCCGAGCGCGGTTGCCCCGGCGCTGGCGTTGGCGGTGACGCCGGTCTGCCAGATGTTGGTCGACTTGATGTAGCGGAGGTCGTTGCCCGCGACGATGATGTCCTGCGTCGAGCCGAGCAGATCGACGCTCGACGAACCGGAGGTCACGCCCTGCCCCGCCGCGGTCGACAATCGGGCATTGTTGAGGACCGTGATGCCCCCCAGTGCCGCAACGACTTCGCAGTTGCGGTTGAGCTGGCCGCCGATGAAGTTGCCGAGCTTCCAATACCGCAGGTTCGTCCAGAAGCTGTTGGTCGCGCTGACGTCGAAAATCGCGGTGCCGTTGCCCTCGAAGCCGGTCTGGCCGCGGATCTCGACGTTATCGGCCCAGCCGTAGGTCGTCCGGTTGAACGCGGTCGCGCCGGTCGAGCCGAGGATCGTCATGTTGCGGAACTGGCAGCGCGACGACCGGGTGTTGCCGCCCGCTCCCTGCGCGATGACGACGTTCGCGCGCGGGTTGGCGTCGGCGGGATCGCCCTCGACGATCTCCCACGTGTAGTTGGTCGTGATGCCGGTACCGACGCTGTTGCCGCCGAGCCCGGCGTAAGTCCCCGCCTTGAAGCGGATGACCATGCCGTCGGTCGCGCCGCTCGCGCTCGCCGGCTGGCCGTTGCGCGCGGCGACGATGCGGTTCTGGATCTTGAGCGCATTGCGCGCGGCGGTGTACGAGTCGGCGCAGGTGCCGTTCGCGGCGGTCGCGGCGTTGGCGCTGACGGTGACGATATTGTTGTTCGACGAGCCACCGCCCTGGAGAGCGATCGCCGTGGTGATATTGGCGGTGGTCGTCACCACCCATGTTGGATTGCTGCCCGAAACGATGGTGCAGCCCGCCGTGACGCCGACGCCACTAATCTTGGTTCCGACCGACAGCGCGCCCGTGACTGTCGATGCAACGGTCAGGACGTTCGAGGCGATCGTGCCGGTGCCGCTCCATGTGTTCGGCTGAATGTAGACGTACAGCGTTGGCAGCCATGTCCCGTTGGGGTCGTAGGCGACGACGAACGGGGTCTGCGCCGCCGGGGCCATCCCGGCAAATTGAAGGTTCGCCATCGACGGGGTGCCGGTCGACGCCACTGCCGCAAGCGCGATGTCGGTCGTATCGCTCGCCCGCGCCGTCCCGACCCACGGGAACGCCTTGAAGTCGCAGCGGATCAGCCCCTCGGTCAGCGCCGCCGGGGTGGCGGTGCCGCCGTCGATCGTTACGCGGTAGACCCGGACGGGAACGCCGGTCCCGCCGGCACCGTATTTCGGCGAGTTGACGAGCGCGGTTGCCCAGCCGGTCGCGGTGTTGGTGCCGTCGGTCGCGGTGAACTTGACAGCCGCGACAGGGGCAAAGCCCTTGGGGTGGTGCGAGAAGGCGACGACCTCGAGGTCGATCGCGCGGCTGTTCGAGATGTGCTGGTACGGCACGTCGGCCCAGCGGACGATCGGCGACGGCGCGGCGATGGTCGAGGCGCTGGTCACCGCGATCGTCGCCGCTGCCTCCCCGGTCCGCCAGCCCGCGATCGCGGTCAGGGTCAGCCCGGTGTCGGTCGCATAGACGTGCTGCGACAGCGCGATGCGGACCTTGATCTGGCCGCCGCCGGCGCTGGCCTCGTCGGGTGTCTTGGCCGATCGCGCACCCGCCGCGGTCGCCTGGACCGGTAGCCGCAGCGGCTTGGTCGCGATCAGGCTGCGCGGCGTCGAGGCGGCTACGGCGACGCCGCCGCTCCGGGCGAAACCCGGGGCGGCGGTCGTGACGACGAGCCGCGGGGTGCCGTTGGGATCGAGTAGATATTGCGAGAAGTCTCCCGCGGCGCTGAGGCCACCGGTCAGCGTCACGACCAGCACCCAGCCGTTCGCCTCGATCGAGGCGGAAATTATCGCCATCGGCACGGCTCCTTGAAATGATCGGGAAATCGAAGGCGCCGCGCGGAGGAATCGAACCCCCGCGCGGCGCGGTCGCGGCTCTGCCTGGCTCAGGGAAGCGTCAGGTGGCGGCGAACTTGAGCAGCTTGATCGCCTCGGAGTTGATCACCGCCCCGCCGACGCGGCGGCTGGCGTAGAACTGGACGTAGGGCTTGTTGCTGTACGGGTCGCGGAGCACGCCGGTGGTGTTGCGCTCGGTGATCAGGTAGCCCGCCTTGAAGTTGCCGAAAGCGATCGACAGGCTGTCGGCGGCGATGTCGGGCATCGCCTCGGCGTCGATCACCGGATAGCCGAGCAAGGTCGCCGGCTGTTCGGCCGACAGCGACGGCTGCCAGATGAATGCGCCGGTGTTGTCCTTCATCTTGCGGACCCGGGCGAGCGTCGTCGAGTTCATCACGAACACCGCGCCCTGGCGGTACGGCGGGCGCAGCGCGTGGACGAGGTCGATGATCCGGTCCTGCGGCGTCGACGCGGCGAAGTTACCCGCGACGCCGGTCGCGAGATACTGGAGCGTGCCGAACGCGCGGGTCGTGTCGTCGGCGGGCACCGTGGTGTAGCTGAGGAAGCCCTTGGGCTGGGCGAGGCCCGAACCGGTGACGAAGGCGACGCTTTCGGCACGGGCGAACTCGGTCGAGATCTCGCCCGCCAGCCACGTCTCGACATCGAACATCGCGTCGTCGAGCATCGCCTGGCTCGCCGACGGGTTGGCGTACAGCTCGCCCATCGGCGGCACGACTTCGACGAAGTTCGGGGTGCCCGTCGACGGCCGCGCCGCGACCTCGCCCGCCCAGCCGGACGTGACTCCGCCGACCGCGATCAGCTTGCGATAATTCGCCGAGCCGACTTGGACGACCGAGGCGATTCCGCGGATCGGCGAGATCGTCTTGAGCGTGTCGTCGATGACGGTGTCGATCTCGTTCGGCACGGCGACGCCGCCGTCACCGGGAACGCCGATCGACATCGACTTCAATTCGGGCGCGCCGGCGTCGAGTCCCTTGCGGAGGTAGCGATCGGTGAAGGCGGTGCGCGCCGGATCGGCCTTGGTGCCGGTGGTCGCGCTGGCAAGTGCGGGGCGGGTAAGGCGTGCACTGAGGCGGTCGATGTCACCGCGCAGCGCGGCGATCTCGGGATCGGGGACGACCGCGGCGACGGCGGTGAAGCTCGCATCGAGCGGGTCGGCCTTGGTCTCGTAGCTGGTATCGAACGTCATGCGGGATTCTCCTGGTTGGAAAGGGCGTGCACGCGCGCAAGGCGCTGCATCGGGAAGGTGACGAGGCTGACCTCGATCAGCTCGAGGTCGGTGAGGACGCGGCCGCCGCGCGTCGGGCGG
>NZ_JANYGL010000066.1 GCF_025362435.1 Polymorphobacter sp. | reverse complement strand
CCCCTTCGCCACGCCGCGAAGGGCGGCGCGGTCCCCCTCCCCGCAAGGGCGGGGAGGATCTAGAATGCCCCTCGACCTGCTCTTCCGCATCGCATCGACGATCGCCCTCGCCGGGTGGATCGCCCTCGCGCTCGCCCCGCTCCGGCGCCCGCTCGCGGTGCTCACCGCACGCGTCCTCGCGGCGATACTGTGCGGCGGCTACCTCGCGGTCCTGATCCACGCGTTGAGCAGCGGTCCGCCGATCCCAGGGGCGAGCTTCAACTCGCTCGACGGGGTCATGGCGCTGCTCAAGACGCGCGAGGCGTTCCTCGCCGGCTGGGTCCACTACCTCGCCTTCGACCTGTTCACCGGCGCGTGGGAGGCGGAGACCGCGCCTGCGGCGCGCATTCCGCACTGGCTGCTGCTGGTGTGCCTCGCGCTGACCTTCGTCGCCGGGCCGGTCGGGCTGCTGACCTATCTCGTGCTGCGCGCCGTGCGTCAAAGGAGCCATCGATGACCGACGATGACATCGTGGCCGCGCTCGAAGGCGCGCACATCCCATCGCTGCTCGTGGCGATCGCGCATCTGACCGGAAATGCCGATCACCTGCGCGACTTCGACCGCCCGGTGTACGAGTTCTTCGGCGACGGGCAGGGCAACCTGCCCCCCGAGCAGCAGGCGCACGCGCGGTCGCTCGCGGCCCAAGCAATGCGCGCGCACCGCGACCGCGGCGCGACCCTGCCGCAGCGCCCGTCGCCGGCGGCGATTCGCGCGTGCATGGATTTCATCGCCGGGGCCGACATTCCCGAACCCTATGTCCCGTTCCTGACCGAGGAACTCGCGCTCGACGGTCCCGAGGCGCGCGAGCTGCGGGTGACGATCGACGCCCCCGCCGCGGCCAAGGCCGACTTCCCCGTCGTCGTCATCGGCGCGGGCATGTCGGGGCTGCTGATGGGGCTGTCGCTCGCCCGCGCTGGGTTGCCGTTTACGATCATCGAGGCGAACGCCGACGTCGGCGGAACGTGGTTGGCGAACCAGTACCCCGGCGTCCGCGTCGACACCCCCAACCACCTCTACAGCTATTCGTTCGAGGCCGAGCACGCGTGGTCGAAGCTGTATTCGACCGGCGACGTCCTCTACGGCTATTTCGCGCAGGTCGCCGACAGCCACGGCCTGCGCGACCACATCCGCTTCAACACCCGCGTCGAGGCGGCGACGTGGGACGATGCCACGGCGATCTGGCGCGTTCGGCTCGACAACGGCGAGACCTTGACCGCGCGCGCGGTCGTCAGCGCGGTCGGGCAGTTGAACGTGCCCAAATATCCCGACCTGCCCGGGGTCGGCGATTTCGCCGGACCGGCGTTCCACTCGGCGCGCTGGGACCACGGCGTCGATCTGACGGGCAAGCGCGTCGCGGTGATCGGCACCGGCGCGAGCGCGTTCCAGTTCGTTCCCGAAATCGTCGCCGGCGTCGCCCACCTCAGCGTCTTCCAGCGCACCCCACCATGGCTCGGGCCGACCCCAGATTATCACGACGCGGTGCCGGCGGCGACGCAGTGGCTGATCGACCACGTCCCGTTCTACGCCAATTGGTGGCGCTTCTGGCTATTCTGGATGCTGACCGACGGCATCCTCGGCGCGGTGACGCGCGACGCCGGATGGGCGGGGGAGGGGGCGATCTCGGCGGTCAACGACGAGCTGCGGCAGGCGCTGACCGGCTATATCGCCTCGCAGGTCGAGGACCGCCCCGACCTCCTGCCGAAGCTGATCCCGGCGTATCCCCCAGGGGCGAAGCGGATGCTGCGCGACAATGGCGTCTGGATCGGCGCGCTCAAGCGGCCCAACGTCGACCTGATCGACGACGCCATTGCGCGGATCGTGCCGCAGGGGGTCGAGCTCGCGAGCGGGCGCGTCGTCGCCGCCGACGTGCTGATCTACGGCACCGGCTTCCACGCCAGCGACTTCCTGATGCCGATGACGGTGACGGGGGAGGGCGGGCGCGACCTCCACGCGACGTGGGACGGCGACGCCCGCGCCTATCTCGGCATGACGATGCCGGGCTTCCCGAACTTCTTCACGATCTATGGGCCGAACACCAATATCGTCGTCAACGGCAGCATCATCTTCTTCTCGGAATGCTCGGTGACGTACATCCTCGGCGCGCTCAAGCTGTTGATCGAGGCGGATGCGGGCGCGATGACCCCGAAGCAGGAGGTCCATGACGCGTTCAACACGCGCGTCGACGCGGCGAACGCTGAAATGGCGTGGGGGTCGCCGGGGGTGTCGAGCTGGTACAAGTCGAAGTCGGGCCGGGTGTCGCAGAACTGGCCGTTCGCGCTGGTCGATTACTGGAACGCGACGCGAGCGCCCGACCCGGCGGATTTCGAGCTGCGGTGATTGGTCGGCACAACTGAACGGGCGATTCATTCAGAGTGTCATCCCGGCGAAGGCCGGGACCCATGATCTCGACAGACGGTGATCATGGGTCCCGG
>NZ_JANYGL010000064.1 GCF_025362435.1 Polymorphobacter sp. | reverse complement strand
CCGGGACCCATGATCTCGACAGACGTGATCATGGGTCCCTGCCTGCGCCGGGATGACAGGCTTTGGGCTGGAGCATCTTCGGAACCAAAAGACGGTGATCATGGGCCCCGCCCGTCGCCGGGATGACAAATTTGGCAGCGGTGCCTCAAGCCTCGCCGCCAGCCTTTGCCCCTTGCAGGTGCCGGTTACGGCCCGCATACTCCGCTTAACGACCGGCAATAAGTTGGCGTGGGGAGTGAGCGCATGGAAGTCGATTATATCATCGTCGGTGCGGGCAGTGCGGGGTGCGTCCTCGCCAATCGCCTGACCGAGGACGGCACCACGACCGTCCTGCTGCTCGAGGCGGGGGGCAAGGACAGCAGTCCGATGATCCATATCCCGGTCGGCTATGCCCGGACGCTCAAGGACCCCAAGGTCAACTGGCTGTATCAGACCGAGGAGGACCCCGGCAGCGGCGGCCGCCCGCACGTCTGGCCGCGCGGCAAGGTCCTCGGCGGGTCGTCGTCGATCAACGGGCTGCTCTATGTTCGCGGGCAGGCGGCGGATTACGATAACTGGGCGCAGTCGGGGTGCACCGGCTGGAGCCACACCGACGTCCTGCCGTACTTCAAGCGCGCCGAGCATAACGAGCGGCTGAGCGACGACCACCACGGCACCGATGGGCCGCTGAACGTCTCCGACATCACCGAGCACCACCCGGTGTCGGACGCGGTGATCGCCGCCGGGATGGAGGCGGGGCTGCCGTTCAACGACGACGTCAATGGCGCGTCGCAGGACGGCATCAGCTACTTCCAGCTGACCGTGAAGAATGGCCGGCGCTGGTCGGCGGCGATGGCGTACCTTCGTCCTGCGCTCGGGCGGGCGAACCTGACCGTCGTCACAGGCGCACACGCCGAGCGCGTCATCATCGACGCCGGGCGCGCCACCGGGGTCCGTTTCCGCAAGGACGGGGCGAGCGTCAAGGCAACCGCGCGGCGCGAGGTGATCCTCAGCGGCGGTGCCGTCAACTCGCCGCAACTCCTTGAACTGTCGGGGATCGGCGACCCCGAGGTGCTGCGCGCCGCCGGGATCGACGTCCGCGTCGCCGCCCCCGGCGTCGGGACCAACCTCCAGGACCATTATGTCGTCAGCATGCAGTACCGGCTGAACAACTGCGTCTCGGTCAACGAGCTGAGCCGTGGCTGGCGGCTGGTCCGCGAGGCGGCGCGCTATGCCCGGTCGCGCAAGGGGTTGCTGACGATGTCGGCGGCGCACGTCCAGGCGTATGTCCGGACGCGACCGGGGCTCGACGGTCCCGATGTCCAGTTCCACATCCTGCCGGCAACGGTCGACGTCGAGAAGTTCGTCGCCAAGCAGATCTGGGAGCTCGAGAAGCTGCCCGGCCTGACCTTCGCCGCGTGCCAGCTGCGCCCCGAAAGCCGGGGGACGATCCACGTCAAGTCGGACGATCCGTTCGCGCCGCCGTCGATCCGCCCGAACTACCTCGCGGACCGGCTCGACCAGGACACGATCGTCGCCGGCCTGCGCTGGGGCCGGGTGATCGCCGGGCAGCAGGCGCTGTCGCCGTACATGGGCGACGAACTCCTGCCGGGGACCGCGGTCGAGTCCGACGCCGACCTGCTGGAATTCGCGCGGCAGTCGGGAAGCACGATCTACCATCCCGTCGGCACCTGCGCGATGGGCCGGGCGGGCGACCCGCGCGCTGTCGTCGACCCGGAACTGCGAGTCCGCGGCGTCGAAGGCTTGCGCGTCGTCGATGCCTCGGTGATGCCGCGGCTGGTCAGCGGGAACACCAACGCGCCGACGATCATGATCGCGGAGAAGGCGAGCGACATGATCCGGGCGAGCGCGCGGGCGCGGATGGCAGCGTGAGGACGCGTACCCTTAAATCCTCCCCCGTCTTCGGGGGAGGGGGACCATCGCCCTTGCGATGGTGGAGGGGCGGCGGAGCGGGCTCAGAATGCGAGTTCGCTCCGCTGCCCCTCCACCACGCCGCGAAGGGCGGCGCGGTCCCCCTCCCCGCAAGGGCGGGGAGGATCTAGAA
>NZ_JANYGL010000139.1 GCF_025362435.1 Polymorphobacter sp. | reverse complement strand
TGGCCAGAGGCAGGTTCAAACATGGGTCAAATCTCAGTGAAAATTTACGCGGCTCCCGGGTCACTTCTCAGTGGAAATCAACAACCTGGCGCTATGCCGCGACCCTCGACGCGGTAACGGCGGTCTCGACGCCATTCTTCCTCGGCTCGACTGGCGACGCCGCGCATCTTTTCGCGGGCGGAACGCTCGAGCCCGGCGCGGCGGCGGGCGGCAGGCCTGACGCCTACGTCTATGATCCGCGCAACACCGGTCGCGCCGCGCTCGAGGAGAGTGTCGATCCGTCGAGCAAGGTCGACCAGAGCCTGTTGTTCGCCGGCGACGGCAAGCAGCTCGTCTATCACTCGGCGCCGTTTCCGGCCGCGACCGAGATATCGGGCAGCTTCCGCCTGTCTGCATGGCTGGCGATCGACCGGCCCGACACCGACTTCATCGTGACGGTGTATGAGATCGACCCCGATGGCCACAGCATCTGGCTGTCGAGCGACCAGATCCGCGCGCGCTATCGCAATAGCCTGCGTCACGCCGAGCTTGTCACGACGCGCGCGCCGCTGCGCTACGATTTCGACCGCTTCACCTTCGTCTCACGACGCGTGGCGAAGGGGAGCCGGCTGCGGCTGGTGATCGGTCCGAACAACTCGATCTACACCGAGAAGAACTATAATTCGGGCAAGCCGGTCGCGACCGAGACGATGGCCGACGCGCGTCCCGTCACGGTGACGCTGTTCCACGACCGCACCCACCCCAGCGCGCTGGTCGTGCCGTTCGGTCGATCCGAGTAAGCTGCTGCTAATTGGGGGGCCAGGAGTGTGGTGAACAGTCCTATCGCTGGCCATGCAGACTGTTGCACCTCTCTTCCCGGGTAGGCGCCGTTCGTCAGCCCATTGTCCTCGGTGAACGGGCCGATCACGCGTAAAAGTGCAGCGCGCGCAAGATAGAGGCCGACCGGCGCAATCGGCTACGCTCCGCCTTTGCTTGGTAAGTGTAGGGGCTAGCCCGCCACAGGCGGCCAGCGCAACATCATCGGTTAGCGACGATGAGGGAGCGTTGCCGAAACCTCTTACAGGAGGCTTGTCGAGGGTCACCTTGCAGGCTGTTAACGCAGGAGATCATCGCCCTCGGCGAGCTTCGCTCTGTCGGCGGCCTCCTCTTATCGGTGGCGCAGAGCGGATTGGTTACCGCGCGCCAGTCTGCACTCCGTACAGTGCGTGATGTGTCAGGACGAACAGCGTCCGGTTGCCTGCGCCGCCGAAAACGAGCTGGAGCGGGCGCTCGGGAACGTCGATCCGTCCGACCTCGTGGCCATCGGTGTCGTAGACGAACACCTGCCCGTTGGCGACGTAGACGCGACCGTCGCTGCCCGCGACAACGCTTTCTCCACCGCGACTGGCGAACGGGCGCAGGTCGGTGACGGTGCCGTCCGGGCCGACCTTGCCGCTATAGGTGCGGTCCTCCGAGCCGTTGGTGACGAAGACGCGCGCGCCGGGTTCTGCGGCGACGAAGCCATAGGTGTCGAGCGAGTCGGAGAAACGCCAGCCGCGGAAGTCCTCGGGCCCCTGGCGGATCGCGCGATACGCCGGGAGCATTAGGCTGCCGTCGGGCGAGACGTAGTGGCGGGGCTTGGGCACGCCCATGTCGCGCACGAACATCTCGCTCAGCGTGGTGAAGCGGAGGGTTTGCGGATCGATCTGATCCTTGAACTCGCCGTTGGTCCAGGTGCTGACCGGCAGCAGCGTCCGTGCGCTTGTGGGAATCGCCGCGTCAGTCGGCGCGATGACAGTGATCGCGCCGGACCCGCCCGGCTTGAAGCTGTAGACGCTCCCGGCGTGCCCGTCCGACGATAGCACCAGCAGGTCCCCCGACCGTGCGACTGCGAGGTTGACCGGGTCGAGCGGGCTCTGCTGGACGACGGTCAGCTTGCGCGCGTCCGACCAGCTGTAGATGCGCTGCTGGCGGTGGTCGACGAAGTACAGTGTCCCGTCGGGGGCGGCGGCGGCACCCGAGATCGAGTAGAAGCCCTCGGCGAGCTTTTCGAGCTTCGCGCCTAAAGGGTAGATCGACGGTGTCACCGCGATCGGCGCGGCTGGCACATCGAGGGTGGCGAACTCGCGCTCGCGAACCGACAGGCCGTGGGTGACGTCCTCGATCGCGTCGCCGTAGGGGAATTTGCTCGCGCGCAGATAGGTCGCGCAGCCCTCGGCGTCGCACATGCCGATCCCGCTTTCGGCGTTCACATGGACGTTGCGGAAGCGGATATTGGCGGAGTTGTAGAGCTTCACCGCGCTCGCCGCGGGCTTGACCGTGCGCGTGACGCGATAGGCGTGGTAGTTGGCGACGAGGATATCGTGCGAGTCGTGGATTTCGAGCGACACTGTGTCCTGCCCTTCGCCGGTCTCTTCCTCGGTCTGTGGGGCGAGCAGTTCCCAATTGGCGACGCGGTCGAGGACGATCTCGGTGCGGACGTGATGCTCGCTCGATAGCTCGTAGACATGCCCCGGCGTATCGGTGTCGGAGACATAGAGCCCGGCATGGGCGAAGGTATTCGGGCTCCAGATGTTCGAGAAGGTCCCGCCGCCGCCGCGCGTCACCCACAGGCTCGGGTATTGCGCGTCCCAGCGCTTGGCCGGGTCGGGGTCGGCGCTGTGGTTAGCGTTGTACGGATCGATGCGGGTGCCGTCGGCGAGGTCGGTGCCGTGGCCGCCTTGAAATTTGACGTCCTCGACGAGCGAACCCGCGCCTGCGGTCCACCACAGGCCGGTCGCTCGCGGGTTGATGCCGCCCGTGGAGATCCCGATCCCGGAGACGATCGCGCTGCCGCGGTCGGCTGAAGCGACGACTGCCTTCGGTGTACCGACCCCCTGATAACCCGGGGTGCGGTCGGGCAGGACGATCTGGGTCAGGCTCGGGTGGAGGCCGACCAGCACGGTGTCGGGCTTGAGACGGAGGGTGTCACTGACGACGTAGCGGCCTGCCGGAAAATACAGCACGCGGTGGCTGTCGATCGCTTTCTGGAGCGCGGCGGTGTCGTCGGTGGCGTTGTCCCCCTTCGCTCCGAGCGTGCGAACGTTGGTCCACTCTCCGGTCGCCGGAAGTGGCGGCAGCGCAGGCGCCATAGCAAGCGGCGGTGAGGCGAGCGCCTCGGCTGTCATAACGGTCGCGATCTTGCCCATGACACCGACGCCAGGCACAGCAAGTCCATGGTTGAACGCGGTAATATGGTAGGTCGCACCCTTTCCGGGGACGGTCTTGCCGCTGTCGCGGAAGCGCGCGAACACCGGGGTGGCGGTGGCGACGGCGTTCTCGAAGCCGATCTGGGTGTAGGCGCTGGCCTCGTTTGAAATGACGACCCCGGCGCGAGAGACGCGGTCGAAGCGGACGTTCTTGCCCCACAGCCAGTCGTTGTAGCCGGGGTCGATGTCGATCCCGACGGGGACGTTGCGGATGGCGACGTTGACCAGCGTCAGTCCGGCCTGATGTTCGCGGATCGCCGCGTCGCGCTGGCCGTCGAAGGTCGAGTCGAGCAGGGTGAACTGCCACGCGGGCGAAGTGTTCTCGGTCAGGATGCCATAGCGGCCGCCGTGGAAATGGAGGTCGCTGGCGAGGTTGGCGACCTGATAGATACCGGCGAGGCCCGAGCCGAGATCGAAGTCGATATGGCTGAGATAGGCGTGCTGCGCGGCGTGGAAGCGGATCGCGGTTGCCGCGGGATTGCCTGCGCCGATGGCGAAATCGACGTTACTCAGTGCCGAATAGAAGGTGCCAGGCGTCGCGTCCGAGATGCTGGGATCGAATGGCACGCTGCCGATGGGCGGAAAGGGCACGCGCTTCATCTCGCCGCGCTTCGCTCCGGCGAAGATCAGCATGTTGGCGATACCGCGCTGGAATCCCGGCGTTTTGTTGCCAAGCACGATCACTGGTCGGGTCGTACCGACGCCGAACATGCGCACGCCGGGCCACAGGAAGATCGTGCGGGTGATGCGGTATCGGCCCGACGGCACGAAGACGATCCCGCCGCCGCCCTTTGCCGCCGCGCTGTCGATCGCGCCCTGCAGCGCGGCGCTGTCATCGGCGCGGCCATCGGCGCGACCGGCGACGGTGACCGCACGGGCATCGTCGGGGGCGGTCTGAAATACCGAGGGTCCGGCCATGGCGGCGGCGGGAACAGCGATCAAAGCGAGGCCGAGGGCGATCCTGATCATGCTTGGCACTCCTTTGCGGCTTCAATCACGAAAAAAAGGCGTCCCGGCCTTGCGACCGGGACGAAGTCTTCAGGGAAAGGATCGCCGCACAAGTGCCGCACACAACGCGCACCCGGTTAGAAATTATAGCGCACCCCGACGCGAAACAGCCGCCCAAGCGTATCATAGAGCGCCTGGTTGGTATCGATGCCGGTATTGGTCTGCGGCGACGGGGTCGGGTCGCGGTCGAGCACGTTGTCGATCTTGAAGTAGGCGGTGAACTTCTTCGTCAGCGCATACGACCCGCCGACGTCGAGATAGAACGCCCCCGGCATCGAATTATTGTCGATCGTCGGGTGCTGCGTGTTTTGCAGCGCGGTCCGTCCGACGGGGCAATTGCCAGCGCTGCAGACGACATACTGCTTGGCATAGACGCCGTTGCTGAACCACCGCTGCTGGAGGTTTAGGCTGAACCGGTCGGTGCTCCAGCTTTCGGTCAGGAGCACCTTCCACGACGGCGTGTTGCCGGCATTGACCCCGGCGGTCTGGATCGGGATCGTCCCCGGGACGCCCGGTTCGGTGATGAAGTTCTTCACGTTGGTCGCAAGCCCGCGCACCACGAAGTTGCCGGGGACACCGATCTTGTCGGCGGCGAACTGGTAGCTCGCCTCGATGTCGAAGCCGTCGGTGAAGATCGATGCGAGGTTGAATGCCTGCAGGTTGACGAACGGGGTGCCGCTCGTCGGCGCAAGGTTGAAGGCGCTGCACAGCGAGGTGATACCGCTGTAGCAGAGGTTGACCTCCTGCTGTGCGCCGAGCGTCGAGATGACCCCGTTGACCTTGATCCGGTAGTAATCGAACGACGCGCTGAAGCCGGGGAGCCAGCTTGGCCGCGACAGGACGATGCCCGCGGTCGTGTTGCGCGCGATCTCGGGCTTGAGGGCGGTGTTGCCGATCGCATTCTGGAGGACCGTCAGCGTCGCCGGGACGCCGGCGGGGCGGTTGGGGTCGGGATTGGTGAAGTTCGGCAGCGTCGTCGTGATCGGCGCGGCGAACAGCTCCGACAGGTTCGGTGCGCGGACGTCACGCGAGGTGACGGCGCGCAGGCGGATGCCCTCGATCGGGGTGTCCCACGTGCCGCCGACCTTCCACGTATAGACGGTGCCCGAGGTGCTGTAGTTGGTCACACGACCGGCGACGTCGAGGTTGGCGCTGCCGAGCTTATCCGACTTGAGGAAGGGCAGGTTGACCTCAACGAAGCCCTCGGCGACGTGATAGCTGCCGGTGCCGTTGTGGTAATTGCCGGCGTACCAGTTGGCACCGTTGGTCGAAAGCAACGGATCGGCCGGGTAATTGGCGCTATACTGGCTCTGCGGAGCAACGCCGTTGCCGTAAGGGTCGCCGACGACTTTATAGTATTCGTTGCGATATTCCGCACCCGCCGCGATCGACACCGGACCCGCCCAGAGACTGAGTGGCGAGCCGCTGAAGCTGAAGCTCGCCGCGTCCTGCGTCTGGCGGGTATGCTGGAACGGACCCTTGCCCGGCTCGATATACGCAAGCGCGGCATCGCTCGGTGTCGTGCCGCCGATGATGTTGATCGGGACGCAGCCGTTGGCGCGGGCGATCGGATCGGCGCAGACGATCTGGCCATTGAGCGTGATTGCCTGGATCGCGGCGTTGTAGCGGGGGGTCAGCGTGATGTTCTTGACGTTGATGTCGGTGATATTTTCGCCGTGCTCGTACGACGCGTCGTACGTCCAGCTCGTGCCGAACAGCTGGACCTTGCCGTCGGCACCGATCACGCCGCGATACTGCTTGCGCGTCGGATAGACGGTGATGTTCTTCGGCAATTCGCCGTTGCTGGTGCCGAACTGGAACTGGGTGATGCCCGCGGTCGTGCACGCCGCCTGGATCGACGCCGGGACGAACGGGTTCGAGCATTGCAGCGTCAGTCCCGACTTGGTCGCGCCGGGGTTGGGCTGGTTCATCGTGTCGACCTGCGCGACGTTGACCGTCGCATAGATCTCGTTGTCGGGGTCGAGATCGAAGCCGACGCGGCCATAGCCGTTATAGCGGTCGAGCCGCGACTGCAGCGTCGTGCCGATGCCGACATTGCCCGACAGGTCGCCGCCAAGGCAAAAGCCGCCCGACGTGTAACAGTTCGAGACGGTGCCGGCGGCGGTCTTGGAGGGTACGCCGCCCGAGCCGTAGACGAACTGGAACGGCTTGCCGCTGGCGTCGAATGCGGTGCCCTGCAGCGGGCCTGCGCTGATCAGGCCGAACTTGGTGTACTGGTACGCCTGCGCATGGTCGCGGACGAGATACTGCGGCGAGCCGTCGTTGGTGATGCCGCGATTGACGAAGGTCGAGGTGCGGTACCAGCTGCGCCCCGATGCGAGTTGCTCGCCGAAGCCGCCCGCCGCGACGCCGTCCTCATGGTCGTATTCGCCGCTGACCTGGACGTGAAGGCGATTGTCGAAGAACGAGCGCCCGGCCGCGACCTGGACAAGGCCCTGCTTGTTGTCGCCGTAAGTGGTGATGCCGCCCTGGACGTTGGCCTTGAAGCCTTCAAAATGCTTATCAGTGATGAAGTTGACGACGCCGCCGACCGCGTCCGAGCCGTACGATGCCGAGGCGCCGCCGGTGACGACATCGACGCGCTTGATCAACAGCTGCGGAAACAGGCTGATGTCGGGAACGCCGGTGACGTTGGCGCCGACCACGCGCTGGCCGTCGAGCAGGGTCAGCGTGCGGATCGTCCCGAGCCCGCGCAGCGAGAACGAGCTCAGGCCCTGCTGGCCGCTCGACGTGCTGTTGGTCCCGGTAGTGACGCCGCTCGACCCCTGCAGCGAAGGCAATTGCGCGATCGTCGTGAAGATGTTCGGCTCGGCGTTGCGGGCGATTTCGGCGGCCCCGATCACCGTCGTCGGGGTCGGTGCGGTAAAGCCGCTGGTGGTGATGCGCGAGCCGGTGACGACGATGTCGCCGGCGTTGGTCGTCGCATCGTCGGGCGCGACCGGAGCGGGTGCTGCGGCGGGGGAGGCCGGCGCTTCCTGCGCCTGCGCCGGTAGCGCGAGCGCGATCGCAAATGCCGCTCCAGCGGATGCCAGCAAGCGCGCGCGCCGTGCCCCGTAAACTCCAGCCATCGGTAATCTCCCCATCATGTTCTTAAAGTTGTGCCGCGTAGAGCGAGTG
>NZ_JANYGL010000023.1 GCF_025362435.1 Polymorphobacter sp. | reverse complement strand
CGGCACCGCAGTACGGCTGGCGGACATGGACCGGCCGCTGGCGGGCAAGACCGGCACGACCACCGGGCCGACAAATGTCTGGTTCGTCGGCGGCACCCCCGATCTCGTCGCCGGACTGTACCTCGGCTACGACAAGCCGCGCAATCTCGGCGGCTACGCGCAGGGCGCGACGATCGCGGTGCCGATCTGGAAGGACTTCGGCGTCAAGGTGCTGAAGGACGCGCCCAAGCTGCCGTTCGTCATCCCGCCCGGCGTCCGCATGGTCCGCGTCGAACGCCGCAGCGGCAAGCGCGTTTTCGGCGCGTGGCCGACCGACGATCCGAAAGCGTCGGTGATCTGGGAGGCGTTCAAGCCGGAGAGCGAACCCCGCCGCACCGGGAGCCTCGCGCGCGATCCGGTTGCGGAGAAGGGCCGCATCGTCGTCCGCTCGGACTCCGATTTCTTGCGCAAGGCGGGCGGGATATACTAGGCGGGCTGCCCACGCCTATATCTGTGATCCTGGGCTATGCCGGGATGACAACTGCAATTTAGGATCAGCGAAATGCGTGCCGAGGGCGAAGCCCATGTCGTTAAAATCCAGCAGGCGCTCGACCTGCTGAGGAGGTTTCTTTGACTGGGATCGCGCCCTCCGCCGTCTCGACGAACTGAACGCGCGGGTCGAAGACCCGACGCTGTGGAACGACCCCAAGGCCGCGCAGGCGGTGATGCAGGAACGCCGCCGCCTCGATGAGGCGATCTCGGCGACGCGCGCGATCGAGAGCGAACTCGCCGACACCTCCGAACTGATCGAGATGGCCGAGGCCGAGGGCGACACCGCGATGGCCGACGACGGCGTCGCCGCGCTTGGCGCGCTCGCTGCCAGGGCCGAGACCGACAAGGTCGCAGCCCTCCTCGCCGGAGAGGCCGACAACAACGACAGCTATATCGAGGTCAACTCGGGCGCGGGCGGGACCGAGAGCCAGGACTGGGCCGGGATGCTCCAGCGGATGTATACGCGCTGGGGCGAGAAGCGCGGCTTCAAGGTCGAGCTGATGGACTATCACGCCGGCGAGCAGGCGGGGATCAAGTCGGCGACGCTGCTGCTCAAGGGCGCGGGCGCATACGGCTGGGCGAAGACCGAGAGCGGCGTCCATCGCCTCGTCCGGATCAGCCCGTACGACAGCGCGGCGCGGCGGCACACCAGCTTCGCCAGCGTCTGGGTCTACCCGGTGGTCGACGACGACATCGACATCGTCGTCGACGACAAGGACCTTAAGATCGACACCTACCGCGCCTCCGGCTCGGGTGGGCAGCACGTCAACACCACCGACTCCGCGGTCCGCATCACCCATTTGCCGAGCGGCGTCGTCGTCGCCTGCCAGAACGAACGCTCGCAACACAAGAACCGCGCGACGGCGATGAAGATGCTCAAGGCGCGGCTGTACGAACGTGAGCTCCAGCGGCGCGAGGCGGAATCGGCGGAGGTCGAGGCGGGCAAGACCGACATCGGCTGGGGCCACCAGATCCGCTCGTACGTCCTGCAGCCGTACCAGTTGGTCAAGGATTTGCGGACCGGCGTGACGAGCACCGCGCCGGGGGATGTCCTCGACGGTGCGCTCGACCCGTTCATGGCGGCGGCGCTGAGCCAGCGGGTGACGGGCGAACAGGTCGATGTCGACGACGCGGATTAAGGGGATCGACCGCAACTTGCCAATGACGATCAGCCAGCGATAAGCCGACGGTCGCGTCGATCAGCCTGCCGGACCGAAGCGTGTGGCAAGATCGGTCGGCACCTCGTCCTCGTCGCGCGGCGGCGCTCCACTTGTACGTCCCATCAGCCCGTCGAACGCCGCCCAGTCCACGGCCTTTCGCCGGTCGGTGAAATATGCCGCTGTCCGCATCGCGCCGACCTTCTCGGCAACGGCGGAGGCGACGAACTGGTTGAAGCTGGTGCCGTCGGTTGCAGCGAGACGCTCGGCCTCACGCTTGATCGACGCGGGAAGGCGCAACGGGTAGGTCGGGGTCCGGACGGGACGATCGGTCATATCAGCCTCCTCAACGCCTCGCCGGGCGTCATGAATGTAATTCCGAAGCGCGCCGGAGCAACGCCGAAGTCGCGGCGGTTGAACCCGACGATCGCCTCAGTCTGTCCGTTGACCGCTGCCTGGAGGACAAGCTCGTCGCCGGGGTCGCGAAGTTGCGGTCGCCACAGGAACCAGACATCGGCTGGTTCGAGCAACCCGACGAGCGCATCGAGAAACACCGTCAGATCGCCCGGCGAGAAGCCCGCCGCTGCGACATGCTCGGCCCGCGAACACACCGCCTCATACTCGATCGCGAGCGGCACCGTCGCAGTCAGCACGACCTCGCCCCGGCGCGCGGCCCGCACCAGCGCCGCCGACCCCGCGGTCGGCGAACGCATCGCCGCGACGACGGCGTCGGTATCGAGAACAATACGCATTGCAGGTCGATATCACATCGCGGGCGATACGAAAACGGCTACCGCTTTCTTGATAAGTCTTGCCTAGAACAAGGGGCGGCTGCTGCGTCAGCGCATAAAAAGGTGGAATGCTCGGCATTGCAACGTCGTTGCTGTCGGTCCACCCTCACTCGCCGCGCTGGCGCGCGGGTCGCCTCTCCTCGAGGGAGGAGATTTCAAGGGGCTTACATGATCCGCACACTACTGCTCGCCGCCGTCCTCGCCACACCCGCAACCGCCGACACCGTCGCGGTCACCGCAGCCCACCTCCTCGACCCGGCGTCGGGCAGGATGATCGACAATCCCGTCGTCGTCGTCACCGATGGCCACGTCGTCGCGAGCGGGAGCGGCAACGCCATCCCCGCCGGTGCCAAGCGCATCGACCTGCCCGGCATGACCCTGCTTCCCGGGCTGATCGACCTCCACGTCCATCTGACCAGCGACGCCGAAATTCGCGGCTATCGCCATTACGCCTATACCGACGGGTTCTGGACAATCGTCGGGGTTGCCAATGCGAAGACGACGCTTGACGCAGGCTTCACCACGGTGCGCAATGTCGGGTCGAACCACTTCGACGACGTCGCGCTGCGGCAGGCGATCGACGCGGGGCTGGTCGTGGGGCCGCGGATCGTCACCGCGGCATATGCGATCGGCGCGACCGGGGGGCATTGCGACAACGCCACGCTGCCGCCGTCGTACGACCGCAAGGACGCCTCGATCGTCGATTCACCCGACGAGGCCCGCGCCAAGGTCCGCTGGCTCCACAAATACGGCGCGCAGGTGATCAAGATCTGCGCGACCGGCGGGGTGTTCTCGACTGGCGACGCGGTCGGCGCGCAGCAACTCACCTTCGACGAGATGAAGGCGATCGCCGACGAGGCGCACATGTTGGGCATGAAGGTCGCCGCGCACGCCCACGGCGACGACGGCATCCGCACCGCGATTATGGCCGGGGTCGACACGATCGAGCACGCCAGCCTTGCCAGCGATGCGACGATCGCGCTGGCCAAGGCGCACGGCAGCTTCTTCGACATGGATATCTACAACGACGATTATATTCTCAGCACCGGCACCGCCAACGGGACGTCGCAGGAGAGCCTCGACAAGGAAAAGACGATTGGCCTCAAGCAGCGCCAGACCTTCCAGCGTGCGGTCAGGGCGGGGGTCAAGATGGGCTTCGCCACCGACGCCGGGGTCTATCCGCACGGCACCAACGCCCGCCAGTTCGCGACGATGGTACAATGGGGCATGACCCCGCTGCAGGCGATCCGCGCAGCGACAACGACTGCGGCGCTCGCGCTCGGGCGGAACGACGTCGGCGCGCTGGAGGCCGGTGACTGGGGTGACATGATCGCGGTAACGGGCGACCCGGCAAGCGACGTCAAGCTGCTGCAGGCGATCCCGGTGGTGATCAAGGGCGGGGTGCTGGTGAAGGACGTGCGCGCGACCAAGTAGTCTCCTTCATCTCGGCGCGCCTTGCCGAGCAGGCCCAACGGCAGTGTAAAGTTATCCGACAGATTCGCAGGTCATGCTCATTAACCGAAATAAACTTAGACTGATTAGCGTCGTGTAAGACGCTGGAAACTGTGTGCGCGACTTCGGCTGATGGTTCCGAGAAACTGGCATCATTATTGCAACGCAACGAATAAGCCGACTGTCCTCTGGCTTAGGAGATTGACGATGAAGCGCTCGCTACCGGCCCTTACGATGCTCGGCCTCGCCCTCATGGCGTCGGCGCCGGCGCTCGCCGACACGTTCAAGATCACTTACGAAAACCCCGACGTCCAGCACACCACCGTCGCCTTCGATATCGTCGGCGTCGAGAATTTCGATTCTCGGCCGACCGGCACGAATACCGCGTTCGCAACGGACTTCGGCACGGGCGGCGCGATCTCGGCGACCTATTCGAACGTCCAGATCAATACTGCTGACCAGTATGGCGGCGCCGGCGGAGAAGGCCACTACGCCGTTGCCTTTGGTCCGACGCCCTACACGTTGACGCTCTCGGCCGATCCGCAGCAGGTTCCGGAAGGCATCAACTACTTCGGCTACTGGCTGTCGGCACTCGACGCCGGTAACTCGGTCAGCTTCTACAAGGGCACGACCCTTGTCAGCACGCTGAGTTCGGCTGGCGTCCTTGCCGCGACGGTCAGCAAGCCCGCCTATCTGGGTAACCACGACTCACCGTTCGGTGGGCAGAATGGTAACCAGCCGTATGTTTTCATCAACTTCTTCGACACGACGGGCACCTTCGACAAGGTCGTGTTCAGCGAAAATCCTGCTGTCGGCGGATACGAGTCGGACAACCACACTGTCGGTCACTACACCACGATCAGCGGCAACTCGATCCCCGAGCCGAGCGCTTGGGCGATGATGCTCGCCGGTTTTGGCCTCGTCGGCTTCGCCTCGCGTCGCCGCAAGACAGCGGTGTCTGCTTAACTCTGACCTGAACTAGCCCGATATGACGGTAGCGGGGTCGCCGAAGGCGGTGACCTCGCTACCATCGAGCGGGGTAGTGCTCGGCGATGCCGTATCTGGCCCTCGCGCCGTTCACGAGATGGACTCTCCCGAAAGCGCCCGATCTGTGGACGGTTATGGCGTGCATACGAAGGCGAGCCAGTCGCCCCCGAGTTAGGCGTCGACCCACGCGCTAGAACTATCGCCGCGTCGATTGACTCAATGCCGATCTCGCCGCGAAAGCCCGTGCCTGGTACGGTTGCGGGTGAAGGCGTCGATTGCTGCGGATGATGCTCGAGCGAGCGCATCGGGTAATCCGTTGCAGCGTCACATGGCGATCGAAGTACGCGGTCGCGACCGACGTGCCGAACACGTCCTCGAGCCAGCGGACGTCAGTTAGGGCCAGACCTATATCGAGCGACAAGTCGACCAGCCGATGGTCGTAGCTTTCGCGCGGGCGGCCGTGATCCGGTGCTCGCCGAATGCAACTGGCTGGCGGTCCGCGCAGGTCGTGATATGCGCGATGGTCAGTACCGGAAAGGTCCACGGCTTGCTCGACCGAAACGAACCTGAAGCGGCGGCGATTGTGAACCCATCGGGAAGGTCATCGTTCCTGCTGATCGGCGATCATGCCGGGCAGGTCGTTCCCCGGGCACTCGCGAACCTTGGGCTGAGTAGCGCCGAGCTGTCGCGACACATCGGCTGGGACATCGGGATTGCCGAACTTGGGCAACGCCTCGCTGGCGCGCTCGACGCGGTGTTCATCCGGCAGGTCTATTCGCGGCTGGTGATCGACTGCAACCGCGCGCCCGACGCCGTCGATGCGATCCCGGTGGTCAGCGACGGCACCACGGTCCCGAGCAACGCCGCGCTCGATGCCACCGCGCGCGCCGCGCGGGTCGCAGCGGTCCACACGCCGTACCACGCCGCGATTGCCGCCGAGATCGAGCGGCGGACGGCAGCCGGGCAGCCGACGCAGCTCGTTGCGCTCCACAGCTTTACGCCCGAGATGCGCGGGACCGCCCGGCCATGGCACTGCGGCGTCCTCCACGACGGCGCCAACGACGCGCTGGCGCGGGCAATGCTCGCCGTGTTCCGCGCCGACCCGGCGCTCGTCGTCGGCGACAACGAGCCATACGCGATGGACGGCATCGACTATACGGTCCCGCGCCACGCCTTCGCCGCCGGGCTGCCGTATGTCGAGATCGAAATCCGCCAGGACCTGCTCGGCGGCTCCGCCGGGATCGACGAATGGAGCGCACGGCTGGCAGCAATGTTGCCCGCCGCGCTTGACTTGGCCGTGCCCTCCCCCACATAAGCCAGACCAATTCGCTCCGCTTTAAGGAACGCGCGACCGGCATGCTCCGCCTGACCAATCTCGCCGATTATTCGGTGGTCGTGATGACCGCGGCGGCGCGGAGTCCCGACTGTTCGCTGTCCGCGGCAGCGGTGGCAATGCGGACCGGCATCCCGGCGCCGACCGTCGCCAAGGTCATGGGATTGTTGAAGCGCGCCGGTCTGCTGGCGAGTTCGCGTGGCGTCGCCGGCGGCTTTCGGCTGGCGCGGGAGACGGCGGCGATCAGCGTCGCCGACATCGTCGAGGCGGTCGACGGCCCGATCGCCTTGACCAACTGCCAGCAGGGCGAAATTTCCGCCTGCGCTCTAGAGGGTAGCTGCGCGGTTCGCCCGCATTGGCGTCCAATCAACATCGCTGTACGGGCCGCCCTCGCCGCCGTGAGCCTTGCCGACCTTGCCGGTCCGGCGGCTCGCCCGGCCATCGCCCAGATCGAGGTAGTCGCGTGACCGACCAGCTTACCGCCCCCTTCCGCAACGACGCAGCGCACGACGCGGTCGACGATCTTGCGACGTACAAATGGGGTTTCGTCTCCGATATCGAGTCGGAAATGGCGCCGAAGGGGCTGACCGAGGACACCGTCCGCTACATCTCGGCGAAGAAGGCCGAGCCGTCGTGGCTGCTCGACTGGCGCCTCAAGGCGTTCCGCCACTGGCAGACGATGATCGCTCCCGACTGGGCGAAGCTCAACGTTGCGCCGATCGACTATCAGGATGCCTATTATTACGCCGCGCCCAAGGCGAAGGCGACGATCGGCTCGCTCGACGAACTCGACCCCGAGATCCGCAAGACCTACGAGAAGCTCGGCATCCCGATCGCCGAGCAGGAAATGCTTGCCGGCGTTGAGGGATCGCGCCGGATCGCGGTCGACGCAGTGTTCGACAGCGTCAGCGTCGCGACGACCTTTCGCGCCGAACTCGAGCGCGCCGGGGTGATCTTCCGCTCGATCAGTGAGGCGGTGAAGGAGTTTCCCGATCTCGTCCGCAAGTACCTCGGCAGCGTCGTGCCGGTGCGCGACAATTTTTTCGCCTGCCTCAACAGCGCGGTCTTCTCCGACGGCACCTTCGTCTACATTCCCGAGGGCGTCCGCTGCCCGATGGAGCTGTCGACTTATTTCCGCATCAACGCCGCGAACACCGGCCAATTCGAGCGCACCCTGATCGTTGCCGACAAGCGCAGCCATGTCAGCTACTTGGAGGGCTGC
>NZ_JANYGL010000018.1 GCF_025362435.1 Polymorphobacter sp. | reverse complement strand
TGGGGTTCCCCGATGCGGAGGGCGCGGTGGTGCTGTTTGCCCCCGACAAAGCGGTGCCGAACGGGGCGAGACTGTTCTAATGCTCCCCTTTTCTTTCTGGCTCCCCTCCCCTTCAGGGGAGGGGCTGGGGGTGGGGCAGTGCCTCGATGTTGAAATACCGAAGGCCCCACCCCCGGGCCGCGCCAGGAGGCGCGTCTCTCGCCCCTCCCCTGAAGGGGAGGGGTAGAAGCCCCCCGATCACACTGATCGCCACTCTCCGTTTGCGCAGCAGCCCCCGGCACCTTACGTCCGCGTCATGACCACATACGACCACGATCTCTTCGTCATCGGCGCCGGCTCGGGAGGCGTTCGCGCCGCGCGGATCGCTGCGGGCCACGGCGCGCGCGTCGCCATCGCCGAGGAGTATCGCGTCGGCGGGACCTGCGTCATCCGCGGCTGCGTGCCGAAGAAGCTGCTCGTCTACGGCTCGCACTTCGCCGAGGACCTCGTCGACGCGCGCCGTTTCGGCTGGACGATCGGCGAGAAGGGGTTCGACTGGCCGACGCTGCGCGACAACGTCATGGCCGAGGTCGATCGGATCAACGGCGCCTATACCGAGACGCTGACCAGCCATGACGTCAAGCTCTACCACACCCGCGCCGAGCTGCTCGACGCGCATACGATCAAGCTGTCGGCCGGCGCCGACGGCTTGACCGCCGAGACCACCGTCACCGCCGACAAGATCCTGATCGCCACCGGCGCGCGCCCGCTGGTCCCCGACCTGCCCGGGGCGGAACTCGGCATCACCTCGAACGAGGTCTTCCACCTCGACCGCCTGCCGAAGTCGCTCGCGATCGCCGGTGGCGGCTATATCGCCAACGAGTTCGCCGGGATCTTCCACGAGCTCGGGGTCAAGGTGACGCTGGTCAATCGCGGCGACACCATCCTTCGTGGCTACGACCAGGCGTTGCGCGACCGGCTGCTCCACATCTCGATGGCGAAGGGCATTCGTTTCGTCTTCAACTGCGACGTCCGCGGCTTCGAGAAGATCGACGGCGGCGGTGTCCGCGCGCTCGTCGACGCCGACGATCCGGTCGAGGCCGAGATGCTGCTGTGGGCGATCGGGCGACGGCCGAACATCGAGGGGCTCGGGCTCGAGCGGGCAGGGGTCGCGCTCAACGAGCGTCACGCGATCGCGGTCGACGCCGCCAGCAAGACCAACGTCGACAACATCTGGGCGGTCGGCGACGTCACCGACCGCATCCAGCTGACCCCGGTCGCGATCCGCGAGGGCCATGCCTTCGCCGACTCGGTGTTCGGCAACAAGGTCTGGACGGTCGACCACGACACCGTGCCGAGCGCGGTGTTCTCGAACCCGCCGATCGCCAGCGTCGGCATGACCGAGGCGCAGGCGAAGACCAAGCTCGGTACCGTCAAGGTCTTCACCAGCGATTTCCGCCCGATGCGCAACGTCCTCGCCGGACGCAACGAGCGGTCGCTGTACAAGCTCGTCGTCGACAGCGCGACCGACGTGGTGGTCGGCGCCCACATGATAGGTCCCGATGCGCCCGAGATCCTGCAGGCGCTGGCGATCGCGGTGAAGGCGAAGCTGACCAAGGCGCAGTTCGACGAGACCGTCGCGCTGCACCCGACGATGGCGGAAGAATTGGTGCTGATGCGGTAGACGGCGACCTTGGCGGGGAACCGTCCTGCCGGTCGTTACTGGCTCAGGAAGCGGATGATCATCGCGGTGTCGATGGGCTTGGCACAGCGTGGCACCTCGGCATAAGCCGGTGGCATCAGTCCCGCGTCATAACCGCTGGCGAAGATGAACCGTACGCCGAGCGCGGCGAGAGCATCGGCAACTGGGTAGACGCGCTCGTCGCGCAGGTTCACGTCGAGAACTGCGCCGTCGAGTGAACCCCCGGTGCTTTCGACCAACTCCATGGCTTCGGCTACCGACCCCGCCGGGCCGACGACATCGGCGCCGATGTCGCCGAGCTTCAGCGCGAGGTCCATCGCAATGAGATACTCGTCTTCGACGATCAGGATGCGCCGGCCTGTCAGGCTCGGGTGCTCAAGCATGGTCGGTTGCTCCATCTCCGGTCGCAAGCGGGACCGCGATCGCGCAGAAAACGCCGCCGGCACGAAATTCAAGCCGGGTTTTCGCCCGCAGCTGATAGGGGAGGGCGCGTTCGATCAACTCGGTGCCATAGCCCTTGCGAGGCAGAGCATCGGCTGGCGGCATCTCCACACCGGATTCCTCCCATTCGAGACGCACATACGGGCTGGTATCCTCGTTATCGATCCTCCAGCTTACCCCCAGCTTTCCGGCGGGCTGGGCCAAGGCGCCGTATTTGACCGCGTTGGTCGCGAGTTCGTGGAGAGCCAGGCCGAATGCCTGCGCAGAGATCGTCGGCAGCGCCACGGCGGGCCCGCCGATGGTGATCCTGCCGCCCCCGATGCCTTGTTCGGCGTGCGCTTCGAGTTCGGCTGTGACCAGCATCCGCAGGTCGATCTCGCCGCTATCCGCGATCGCCAGGATGCTCTGGACGCGCGATAGCGCGCGCAGGCGACTGGCGAACTCGGTGCCGAACGCCTCGACCGACGTGCTGTTGCGGATCGTCTGGCTGGCGATCGACTGGACGACAGCGAGCAGGTTGCGGGTTCGGTGCTGAAGCTCCGCCATCATCACCTGCTGGCGGTCTTTCAGGCTGCGCAAATCATCGATGTCGGTCATCGTCCCCACCCAGTCGAACACATCGGTGTCGGATCCGCTGACTGGACGCGCACGCGTCTGGTGCCAGCGATACTCGCCGTCGGCGGCCCGGCGGATGCGGTGCTCGACGTAATATTCGCCGCTCGCGCGGGCCTCCTGCCAACCGTCGCGGGTTAACTCGAGATCATCGGGATGAATCGCGTCGAGCCAGCCAAAGCCGACGCTGTCGGCGAGGCTTAGCCCGGTGAAGTCGATCCACTGCGGGCTGCCCCAGGTTCGGTCGCCGTCCGGGAGGGTCCGGAAAACGAGCTGCGGAATGCTGGTCGCGAGGACGCGAAAGCGCTCCTCGTTCTCGCGGACCAGTTGCATCGCGAGATGATTTTCGGTGCGGTCACGAGCAATCTTGACGAAGCCGTCGGCTGGGTTCTTGAGCGGCATCAGCAGCCCCGAAGCCCAGAATTTCGAACCGTCACTCCGCTGGTGCCAGCGGTCGTCCTCCGCGCGACCGTCACGCCGCGCCCGCATCCGCTCATCCTCGGGACCGTCCATGGCGCGGTCCTCGGGCGTGAAAAGCTGATCACCGGTTTGTCCGAGGATTTCGCTCGCGGTAAACCCGAACAGCCGTTCCGCACCGACATTCCACGACGTCACGTCGCCGCGGACGTCGGTCGTGTAGATGGCAAAGCCGGTGGCGCTTTCAACGATGATTTCGAACAAGCTCGCGCTTGCGATTCCGTTGGGGCCGCTCACGCTGATTACTCCTCCAAACGACGGAGCCGGCGGGCTGGCGCCTCCGAAACCTGTAAAAGCCGTCATGGTTAAAGGCGTTCCGCGTTCTCCGCTTTCTTGGGGGCGATTTTCTGCTGTCCTACACCCAAGACCGCGCGCTAGCCTTTCGCTGTCGCACCGGGCGGCGCGTGTTCTTTCTCATCAATGGCCACGGCAGGCCGACGCCTTCGCGGGCGGGCGAAAGACGATTCCGCACGTTGCGAAAACGTCAACTCTGTCAACTTAAGCGGTAGGAGTGCCCCGCGTTGCGGACGCCGCGAAGCCAGATCGTCGACGTCGGAAACGTCAACTCTGTCAACTTAACGCTCTAGCTCTCCGCCCAGCGCCGGACGAGATTGTGGTAGATGCCGGTCAGCGCCACGACCTCGGCATCGCCGATCCCGTCGCGGCCTGCGAGCCGCTGGATCGTCCGGTCGAGGTCAAACAGCAACGCCCGCGCGCCGTCGTCGCGAACCATCGACTGGACCCAGAAGAAGCTGGCGAGGCGGACTCCGCGGGTGACCGGCTCGATGCGGTGGAGGCTCGACGCGGGGTAGAGCACCATGCTGCCGGCCGGGAGCTTGATGACCTGGCCGCCGCCGGCGTCCTCGATGATCAGCTCGCCGCCGTCATAGCTGTCGGGGTCATTGAGGAACAACGTCGCCGACAGGTCGGTGCGGAGCTTGACGCTCGTGCCGCGGATCGGGCGGATCGCATTGTCGATGTGGGTGCCGAACGACTGCCCCCCGGCATAGCGGTTGAACAGCGGCGGGAAGGTGCGGAGCGGCAGCGCGGCGGCGACAAACAGGTCGCTCGCGCCGAGCGCGTCGAGCACCCGGTCGCCCCATGCGCGGGCAACCGGGGAGGTCTCCGACAGTTGCTCGTTGTCCTTGACCGGGGCGGATTGCAGCCCGGCGGTGACCCTCCCGTCGCCCCATGTCGCCGCGTTCAGGTCGGCGACGCACGCCGCGACCTGCTCGGGGGAGAAGACGTCTGGGATGACGAGGAGCATCGCCGAAGCCCTATAGCTTGAAGCGCAGCGTCGCCAGCGCCGAGCGCCCGGGGGCCTCGTAGGCGAACGGTGCCGCCGAGCGGTAGATCGCGTCGTAGTACGTCTTGTTGGTCAGGTTGAGCAGGTTGAGCTGGACCTCGATCTTGCTCGTCACCGATGCCTTGGCGGTGGCATCGAAGCGCCAGTAGCCGGGCAGCATCGCGGTCTGGGCGATCGTCGAGCCGCCATAGCGCGCGCTGTTGTAGAACGCCTGCCCGCCGACGGTGAAGCTGTCGAACAGCTTGTACGTCGTCAGCATCGCGAAGCTGTTCCTGGCGACGTTGGGGAACGGCCCGCCGAGGACGACGGGGTTGGTCGTCGGCAGCACCTTGGCGTCGAGGTAGGTGTAGCCGCCGAACACCGCCCAGCGCGGGGTGATGTTACCGCTGGCGCCGAGCTCGAAGCCGTCGACGCGCTGCTTGCCGGCGAGGACCTGCGAGACACCGCTCAACGGGTCGATGACGCGGCCGTTGGTCTTGTCGGTACGGAACACCGCCGCGGTCAGCAGGACGTGCCCGCCCTTGCTGGCCTGGTACTTCGCCCCGGCCTCGTAGCTGTAGTTGCGCTCGGGATCGAGGTTGTTCGTCGTCGGGCCAAGCCCGCCATAGGCGACTCCGCTGGCGTCGGTCTGCTCGCCGCTCGGGTTCGACGACGAGCTCGCCGAGACGTACAGCGTCGCCTTGGGCACCGGCTTCCACACCAGCCCGCCGTTCCAGTTGACGAAGCTGCTGTGGTTGCGAAGCAGGGTCCGGGTCTGCGCCGGGGCAGTCGCGGTCAAGGGCGTCGCCGACAGCGAGTTGCTCGACACGAGATAGTCGTCGAAGCGAACCCCGGCGCTGAGCTTGATCGTGCTGGTCAGGTCGATCGTGTCGAGCAAGTACGCGGCCTTCGACACCACCAGCGTATCGGCGACCGCTCCCGACAGCCCGCGGAAGGGTACGTACGCCGGGTTGTTCGGGTCGGGGTTGAACAGGTTCTGCTGGATGACCACCGCCGGGATGATCACCGTGCCGACGGTCTCCGAGCGGCCGTTGAGGAACAGGCGGTTGACGATGTCCTCGTGGTCGAACTCGACGCCGCCGACGAGGCTGTGGTGGAAGCTGCCGGTATCGAACTCGCCGCTCGCCTCGGTGACGTTGGCCCAGGTCTTGGCGCGGGCATTGCGGCTCTGCGCGTTGGCCTGCACCGTCCAGTTCGCGGGGTTGGGATCGCTGATGTTCGGGCGCTCGGCGACGGTGGCGATATACTGGTTGAGGGTCTCGCCGTAGCGGGTCTTGCTGGTTAGCTTGACCCCCTCGGCGGGGCGCCATTCGAGCTGCGCGGTGCCGATGTCGGTCAGCGAATGGGTGAAGTCGCGCTTGAGCAGGCCGTAGAAGTTGTTGCGGTCGACGTTGAACGGCTGCTGGCTACGAACGTCGAACGGGACGCCCCAGTCTGGCAGTCCGTCGGCGGTCAGGTGGTAATAATCGAGGACGACGTCGAAGTTCGGCGCCGCCTGCCACGCGAGCGACCCCGCAGCCCCCCAGCGGCGGCTGTAGGTATAGTCGCGCCCGGCAACCCCGGCATCGGTGAACATGCCGTTGACGCGAAGCTGGACGGTGTCGGCGAGCTTGCGGTTGACGTCGGCGGTGAAGCGCCGTGTCGCGTCGGTGCCGCCGGTGACCTCGCCCTCGACGAAATTGGTCACCTGCGGCGCCTTGCTGATCAGGCTGACCGCGCCGCCGGTGGTGCCGCGCCCGCCATAGGTCGACGACGGACCCTTGACGATCTCGACCTGCTCGATCGCGAAAACCTCTCGGCTCGACACGCCGGGGTCGCGGAGCCCGTCGATGTAGACGTCGTTGCGGGCGTCGAAGCCGCGGATGAAGATGCGGTCGCCGAACGCGTTGCCGCCTTCACCGGTGCCGAGGGTGACGCCGGGCTGGGTGCGGGCGAGGTCGCGGAAGCTCAGCGCGCCGAGGTCCTGGATGACCTCCTTCGGAATGATCGTGATCGACTTGGGCGTGTCGGCGATCGCCTCGGTCAGCTTCGACGACGCCGAGCGATCGACCTTGTACGGCGCGTTGGCATCGGCATACGGATTGGTCCCGGGCGCGCGAAAGCCAGTGACGACGATGTCGCTGACGGGTGCCGCTGCATCGGCGGCGTCGGCCACCGCGTCGGCCTTCGCCGCTCCACCGAACAGCAGCGCCGCGGTAAGGGGAACGAGCGCGGGCGACCGCAATGAGAGCGGCATTCTGGTGTTCGACATACTGTTCCCCGACGAATGAGGCTGCCCGATACTGCGAGTCATTCTCAATCGCAAGCCTGTTGCGAATTATTCGCGATATGGATCGAGTGGATGCGTATGAGGAAGAACGGCTTGGCAGGGCTTCGGCAGAAAGGGCTGTCCTACACCCCGTCGATGCGCGTAATTTCCACCGGCAATGAAGACGAAGCTCAACTTTTTAACGTCGCAAAGAAGCCGATCCGGTTCACAGGCGCGAGACTTGGCTTCGACGTGGCGTCAAGATCGTCAACTTCCGATTTCCACGACGAACCCGATCCGCGCGGCGAATGCTTGTCAGCCGCGGCGAAGTTCCGCATTGGAGCAGCGATGACGACCAACTGGACCCCCGACGGCTGGCGCGGCCACGAGGCGCGGCAGCTCCCCATCTACCCCGACGCCGCGGTGCTTGCCGCGACCGAGGCCGAGCTGCGGACCTATCCGCCACTGGTGTTTGCCGGGGAGGCGCGCGACCTGACGGCGCAACTCGCCGACGTCGCCGCGGGCAAGGCTTTCCTGATGCAGGGGGGCGACTGCGCCGAAAGCTTCGCCGACTTCCACCCGAACAACATCCGCGACACCTTCCGCGTCCTCCTCCAGATGGCGGTCGTCCTGACCTTCGCGTCGAAGCTGCCGGTGGTGAAGGTCGGACGGATGGCTGGGCAGTTCGCCAAGCCGCGATCGGGCGATTTCGAGGAACAGGACGGCGTGTCGCTGCCGAGCTACCGCGGCGACAACATCAACGGGATCGCCTTCACCCCGGCATCGCGGACCCCCGATCCAGCGCGGATGATGCGCGGCTACATGCAGTCGGCGGCGACGCTCAACCTGCTTCGCGCCTTCGCCAGCGGCGGCTATGCCAGCCTGCAGCAGGTCCATCAGTGGAACCTCGATTTCGGTGGCCGGTCGCTGTGGAGCGAGCAATATCAGGCGCTTGCCGACCGCATCGGCGAGGCGCTCGACTTCATGGCGGCGTGCGGGATCTCGCCCGAGACGGTGCCGCAATTGAAGGCGACAAGCTTCTTCACCAGCCACGAGGCGCTCCTGCTCGGCTACGAGCAGGCGTTGACGCGGCAGGATAGCCTGACCGGCGACTGGTACGACACCTCGGCGCACATGCTGTGGATCGGCGACCGGACGCGCTTCGCCGGGTCGGCGCACGTCGAGTTCCTCCGCGGCGTCGGCAACCCGATCGGATTGAAGGTCGGGCCGTCGATCACCGTCGACGACCTGCTGCGCCTGACCGACACGCTCAACCCGGGCAACGTCCCCGGGCGGCTGACGCTGATCGCCCGCTTCGGCGCCGACCAGGTCGAGGGCGCGCTGCCCCGTCTGGTCCGCGCCGTTGCCCGCGAGGGGCGCTCGGTGGTGTGGTCGTGCGACCCGATGCACGGCAACACCGTCAAGGCGGCGGGGGGCTATAAGACGCGCCCGTTCGACCTGATCCTGCGCGAGGTCCGCAGCTTCTTCGCGGTCCACCGCGCCGAGGGCACCCACGCCGGCGGCATCCACGTCGAGATGACCGGACAGGACGTCACCGAATGCACCGGCGGCGCGATTGCGATCACCGACGAAGGCCTCGCCGACCGCTACGAGACACAGTGCGACCCGCGCCTCAACGCCAGCCAAGCGCTTGAACTCGCCTTCTTGCTCGCCGACTGTCTCAAGGCGGAGAAGGCCGACCGCGATCATCGCGCGGCTGCTTAGCTAACGCCTTCGCCGCGGTGGGTTGACGAAGCGCCCTTCGCGCCGGTATTGACGCGCCTCGCTTGGCCCCTTCGTCTAGCGGTTAGGACGCGGCCCTCTCACGGCTGAAGCACGGGTTCGATTCCCGTAGGGGTCACCATCACATCGTCGACCTGCCGGGCGATAGTGAACCTGCGCGCGCGCCATCAGTTACCCTCCGATCGGCAAGGAGGAGACGACGATGGCCAAGCTGGACACTGGGGATCGTGACAAGCTCGACGACGGCAAATATGCCTTTCCCAAGGAGCGCAAGGAGCCGCTCGAGGACGCAAAGCACGTCCGCAACGCAATCGCCCGTTTTGACCAGGTCAAGGGCGTCAGCGACACCGAGCGCGACGCCGCGTGGAAGCGAATCAAGGCCGCAGCGAAGAAGTTCGATGTCGAGGTCAGCGAGACGAGCTGGCGGGAACTCGGTAAGTCCAGGTCTTGACGACCACGCTCCCCACCCGGCGCGTCGAACCGCGCATCCTTGTCGTCATCGCGCTGGTTTGCGCGGTGCTGTGGGGCGTCGCGCACCTTGGTTCGGAGATCGGCGAGGGCGAGACGAGCGGGTTCGACCGCGCCGTCCTCCTCGCCTTCCGCCAGACCGCCAACCCCAACCTGACGATCGGCCCGCTGTGGCTGCGCGAGACGGCGCGCGACATCACCGCGCTCGGCGGCTTCACCGTGCTGACATTGGTCACGCTCGCCGCGGTCGCGGTGCTGCTGGTCTATGACCGCCGCCGCCAGGCGCTGGTCTTCGGCACGACCGCGGTCGTCGCGCAGGTCGCGGCGGAGGCGATCAAGCATTATGTCGGGCGCGAACGGCCGATGTTCGTCACCCAGTATGACCTGATCACCTCGTCGAGCTTCCCCAGCGGGCATTCGATGATGGCCCCCGCGGTTTACTTCACCCTCGCCGCCATAATCGCCGCCGGGGAGTTGCGACCGGCGGCACGGCGGCTGCTGATGGGAGGCAGCGTCGTCCTCGTCGTCGCGATCGGAATCAGCCGCGTCTACCTCGGGGTTCACTGGCCGACCGATGTCGTTGCCGGCTGGGCGCTCGGCTCGGCAATCGCCCTTGTCGCGTGGATAGCGTTGCAGCAACGCCGCATCGCCGTATAGGTCGGCAGCGAACGTACAACCGAACTGGACCTTGATGACCGAAGCGAGCGGGCGCGCGATCGTCCTCGTCAAGTGGTGGAGCGCGGTGCTCGCGGGGGCACTGCTGATCCTTGCCGTCGTCGCGATCAACGGCCATCCGACGGTCTTCACCGACACCGACGACTATTACGCGCTCGGCAAGGAGCTCGTCGGCGACATCGGCCTCGGCCCGCCGCCGCCCGAGCTGTCCGACGCCGACGTCGCCCAGGCGAAGATCGACCGCCACATGGGGCTGACCCAGATGGCGTCGCGGTCGGCGATCTACAGCGTCTTTCTCTACGCTACCGAATCGGCGGGGACGCTGTGGCTGGTCGCGCTGGCGCAGGCGTCGGCGGTCAGCTGGCTGGTGGTACTGCTGTGGCGCGCCGCGCTTCCCGCCGAGCCGCGCTGGAGCGCGCTGCTCGCGATCGGCGTCGTCTCGCTGGTTTCGCCGCTGCCGTTCTTCGCTGGCTTCGCCATGCCCGACATCTTCGCCGGGATCGTCGTCGTCGCGGCGGCCTTGCTGCTGATCTACGGCGACCGGCTCGGGCGGTGGGAGCGGTGGTCGGTCGGCGCGCTGCTGACGATCGCACTGTCGGTCCACACCTCGCACATCCTGTTCATGGTGCCTTTGCTCGGGATCGGCGGGCTGATGCTGGTCTGGCTCAAGCCCGGACGGCGCTCGGCGGCGGGGCGGCTGGCGAGCGTCGGGATCGCGATCGTCGTCGCGCTCGCCGCCAACAGCGTCTACGGCGCGATGGTCCGTTACGAGACCGGCGAGCCGCTGCGCAACCAGCCGTTCCTCACCGCCCGGCTGCTCGCCGATGGGCCGGGCCGGGCGTACCTCCGCCATGCCTGCGAGAAGGGTAACGTCTATACGCTGTGCCACTATAAGGCGAAGCCGCTCAACAACTCCGAGGACATCCTGTGGTCCGACATGCCGCGGAGCGGGGTGTTCATGATCGCCGATTATAATACCCGGGTCGCCCTCGAAGAGCAGGAGGCGCGCTTCGTCCTCGGCACGATCGCTTATGCGCCGGGCGCGCAGCTTCTGGCCTCGCTCAAGAACTGGGGGCAGCAGCTGATCCTGATCTTCGTCGAGGATCCGATCCGCAATCCGCATTTCTATTTGACCGACCCGTACTGGCGGCAGACCAACCTGCCGCCGGTGATCGAGCGCGTCGCCGACTGCGGCAAGCATGGCCGGGGCTGCCCGTCGCGGCTGACGATGGCGCAGTCGCGGTCGTGGCACGGGTCGTGGCTGATCGCGGCGGCAGCGGCGCTGGGCCTTGCCGCCGCCTTTATCCGCCAGCGAATGACGACCGAGCGCGGGGCAGGGCTGTCTGACGACCGCCGCCTGCTCGCGGTGGCGATCATGTTCGCCGCCGGGGTGATCCTCAACGCCGCCGTCTGCGGAATCCTGTCGGGGCCGTTCCCCCGCTACCAGTCGCGGATCGTCTGGCTTATTCCGGCGGGCGCGATGCTGCTGCTGATGCGGCTCCGGAGTAAGCAACCGGTCGAGGCAAACGACGTCGCGATAGCGTAGGATCTGCCAGCGTCAGGCACGGCAGGGGCTAGCGTCAAGCTGGCGACTATATTAGCTGACTACATCACCTCCTCCTTGAAAGTCTGCCCATGCTCCGCGCCGCGCTGCTCGCCGTCACCCTCCTTGCCGGCACCGCGGCGATCGCCCAGTCGGGACCGCCCGCCGCTGCAACCGCAGCGACCCCGGCAGCGCAGCTCAAGGCGCTGTTCCACGAAAGCGACGAGGCGCAGCTCCGGCGCAATCCGATCCAGGGCCTGTTCCGTGGCGACCTGCGCTACGCCAACGAGTTCGGCGACTATATCACCGACGCCTATTACGCCGCCGAGAAGCAGGCCGCGGTCGACGAGCTTGCCGCGCTGGCGAAGATCGACCGCAAGGCGCTCAGCGTCGACGACCGGATCAGCTATGACGTCTTCAAGTGGCAGCGGACGACCGACCTCAAGGGCTATGATCCCGCATTGCTGCGGACCGCGACCGACCGCCCGATCGACCATTTCTCGGGCTTCCAGACGTTCATGCCCGACCTGTCGTCGGGCGAAGGCGCGGCCCCGTTCAAGACCGTCGCGGACTATGACAACAACCTGACGCGGATCGCCGGTTACGTTGTCCTGATCGACCGCTCGATCGGGCGGATGCGGCAGGGGCTCGCCGACGGCGTGACCAATCCGAAGCTTGTCATGCAGAACGTCATCGGCCAGCTCGATGCACTCAATGCCGAGGGCGTCGAGGGGTCGACCTTCTACAAGCCGGTCAAGAAGTTCCCCGACGGCATCCCCGCCGCCGACCGCGCCCGGCTGACCGCCGCCTATACCGCGATCATCCGCGACCAGCTGATCCCGGCGCACACCCGGCTCCGCGACTTCATCCGCGATGTCTATCTGCCGAAGGCGCGGACGACGGTCGGCCTCGGCCAGATGCCCGGCGGCGCGGCCTACTACCGCTACCTCGTCGCGAGCACGACGACGACCGACATGACCCCCGAGGCAATCCATGCGCTCGGCCTGAGCGAGGTCGACCGCATCCATGCCGCCGAGGAGAAGGTCAAGGACGCCGCCGGCTTCAAGGGCACGCTGGCTGAGTTCGCCAACTTCATGCGGACCGACCCAAGGTTCGCTCCCGCCACCCGCGACGCGATGCGCGACGACTTCACCGCAATCGACAAGCGGGTGATGGCGGTGGTCGGGCGTGAGTTCTCGACGATCCCCAAGTCGGCGCTCGTGATCCGCCCGGTCCCGGCGTACAAGGAAAAGACCGACGCCGCGGGTTCGTATCAGGGCGGCACCCCCGACGGCTCGCGTCCCGGCGTGTTCTACTACGACGCCTACGACCTGCCGTCGCGCTTCACCTGGGGCTTCGAGACGCTGTTCCTCCACGAGGGCATCCCCGGCCACCACTTCCAGATCAGCCTCGCGCAGGAGAACACCTCGCTGCCGGCGTTCCAGCGCTTCGGCGGCAACACCGCCTACGTCGAGGGCTGGGCGCTGTACTCGGAGAGCCTCGGCTACGAACTCGGCTTCTACACCGATCCGTACCAGAACTACGGCCACCTCAACGACGAGATGCTGCGGGCGATGCGGCTGGTCGTCGACACCGGCATCCACAGCCAAGGTTGGACCCGCGACCAGTCGATCAAATACATGCTCGACAACTCGGCGATGGGGAAGACCGATGCGACCGCCGAGGTCGAGCGCTACATCGCCATTCCGTCACAGGCGCTGGCATACAAGGTCGGGCAGTTGACGATCCGCCGCCTGCGGACCAAGGCCGAGGCCGAACTCGGTCCAAAACTCGACATCCGCGCCTTTCACGCGCAGGTGCTGATGTCGGGGGCGCTGCCGATGGCGGTGCTCGAAACCAAGATCGACGACTGGATCGCCGCGACCAAGCGGACCTGAGGGAGACGAGATCATGAAGACGATATTCGCGGCTTTGGCCGCAACCCTGCTCGCGACCGGTGCGTCGGCCGACCTGATGAAGCCCGCCGCGCCGGTCGTCGTCCGCGGCACGATCACTGCAGTCGACCCGACCGGCGCGCTCAGCGTCAAGTCGAACGACGGTGCCGCGCTGACCGTGGTTCTCGCTCCCGGGGCCAAGGTCGCGGCGCTGACCAAGATCGGCCTCGACGACATCAAGGCCAACAGCTTCATCGGCACCGCCGCCAAGCCGGGCAAGAACGGCGTCCTCGAAGCGACCGAAGTCCATGTCTTCGCCGAATCGATGCGCGGGCTCGGTGAGGGCCATCGCGCATGGGACCAGGGTCCGACGAGCACGATGACTAACGGTAACGTCGGCAAGGTCGGTACGATCCGCCACCACAGCGGGCGGACGTTGACGGTCGACTATAAGGGCGGGACGCAGGAAGTCGTCGTGCCCGCAACGACGCCGATCGTCGCCTTTGCCGAAGGAAACGCCGCGCAGCTCGTCCCCGGCGCCCACATCTTCGCCTTCACCATGCGGACCCCCGACGGCAAGCTGGCAACGAACCAGGTTGCCGTCGGACTGAAGGGCGTCATCCCGCCGATGTAAGCGGGCGACGGGAGGTCAAGCGACCTTGAAGCCCTCGAAGTTCATCCGCACGGTTAGCTTCTTGTTTTCCTCAGGGGTAAGCTTCGCGCGCAGCTTGGGGAAAACCTCGTCCTCTTCCTTCTGGACGTGGGCGGCGATGTCGTTCTTGAGCTGGGTCAGACGCGCGACCCACGCCGGTGACGCCTTGTCGATCTGCTCGAGGTCATAGAGCCCCTGCTTGACCTCGGCGTTGTGCTCGTTGCCGAGCTCGTTGGCGTCATTGACATCCCCAAGAGCGCGGAGAGCGCAATAAATCACGTCCTCCTCCTGGATCGCGTGCTTGCCGAGCATGTGCTGGAGCGAGAGCAGCATTGCAGCGCGTTTCTTGACGTCCGCCTCGCTGGTCTTCTCCATCGCCTCCATCAGGGTCATGGCTAGCTTGTGCTCGGCCTTGAGCCCGTCAAACCAGTCGCCGGCAACCGCCGTGATCGCCTGGACAGCGGCCCGGCGGCCTACGGCGGCGAGCAGCCCGAGGCCGAAGCCCGCCGCGCCCGCGGCGAATTTCCCGCCGCTGCTATCGTTGTTGCTGCGCGCCTTGTATTTTGTTGCCATGTTGCTGCTCCTCGAACCTCTGAGCAATAAAAGCGGCGCGACCGGCGGTGTTCCGGCATTATTGCACAGGCGGTATGTCCGTTGGCCGGTTAACGTTCCAGATCGGGCCGAGGTCGACGCCGCGTGCACCGGTCAACGCCACCCAGCCGCGGAGCGAGCGGTCGGAGCTACGAGCGAGATGGAGGTCGAGCACCCCCGCCAGCGCACTTGGCCATACTGCGAGGAGCGGCTGGCCGATGACAAACGCGGAACCCTCGCCGAGTGCATCGCGCAGGTCGAGCGGCAATTCCGGCAGGTCGCAGCCGCTCGTCAAGACCGCGTCATATCCGCCGGCGTCGGCGTGATGGAGCGCGGCGCAGAGCCCGCCAAGGGGACCGAGTCCGGGGGCAGGGCGGTCGGGGATTGATGCCTCTCCTGGATAGTCACGTCCGACGACGACAAGGTCCGACACTTGCCGTCGCAGCCGCGAGATAACATGCTCGATCAACGCCTTGCCGTGAAATAGCGCCTTCGCCTTGTCGCTGCCGAAGCGGCTCGACGCACCCCCGGCGAGGACTGCGCCGAGAACGCCGGTCATGCCGTCTCGTCGAACAATTCCCGCCCGATCAGATATCGACGGATCTCGCTCGTCCCCGCGCCGATCTCGTACAGCTTGGCATCTCGGAGCAGGCGGCCGGTCGGGTAGTCGTTGATATAGCCATTGCCGCCAAGCGCCTGGATTGCCTCGAGTGCCATCCACGTCGCCTTTTCGGCGGCATAGAGGATGCACCCCGCGGCGTCCTTGCGTGTCGTCTCGCCGCGATCGCACGCCTGGGCGACGGCGTAGGTGTACGCCTGCGCCGTCGACAGCGCGACGTACATGTCGGCGATCTTGCCCTGCATCAGCTGGAACTCGCCGATCGCCTGGCCGAACTGCTTGCGCTCGTGAATGTACGGCACGACGGTGTCGAGGCATGCCTGCATGATGCCCAAGGGTCCGCCCGCAAGGACGACGCGCTCGTAGTCGAGCCCCGACATCAGCACCTGCACGCCGCGGCCCTCCTCGCCGAGGACGTTGTCGAACGGCACCTCGCAATCCTCGAAAACCAATTCGCAGGTATCCGAACCCCGCATCCCGAGCTTGTCGAGCTTCTGCGCGGTCGAGAACCCGGCCATGCCCCGCTCAATCAGGAAGGCGGTGATGCCGCGCGCGCCGGCAGCCGGATCGGTCTTGCCATAAACGACGAGCGTGTCGGCTCCCGGGCCGTTGGTGATCCAGAACTTCGAGCCGTTGAGGACGTAGCGGTCGTTGCGCTTCTCTGCCCGCAGCCGCATCGAAACGACGTCACTCCCCGAGCCGCTTTCGGACATCGCGAGGCTGCCGAGATGCTCACCACTGATCAGCTTGGGCAAATACTTCGCCTTCTGCTCGGCGGTACCCCAGCGGGCGATCTGGTTGATGCACAGGTTGGAATGCGCGCCGTAGCTCAGACCTACGCTCGCCGAGGCCCGGCTGATCTCCTCGACCGCGACGACGTGCGCGAGATAGCCGAGCCCGGCGCCGCCGTCGGCCTCGGGCACGGTAACGCCGTGAAGGCCGAGATCGCCGAGTTTAGTCCACAGGTCGCGCGGGAAGACGTTGTCGCGGTCGATCGCGTCGGCGCGCGGCGCGATCTCGGCGGCGGCGAACGCGCGCACCGTATCGCGCAGCATGTCGATAGTCTCGCCATGGGCGAAGTTGAGCGTCGAGAGGGTCATCGGGCGCCTATTTGGTCAAGGTCGGACAGAACATCGTTGTTCGTTAGACAGTCGGCCGGGTCTAGAACAGCGCCAAGTCGTCACGCAGCGTGGCGACCACAGACAAAAACTGCGCGCAACCGGGGCTGCGCGCAGTCATTTCGCGTCGGGACGCCCACGAGGCATCCCGCAATCGTTGGCTTTAGGCCGCGACGGTCTCGAGCGTCGACTTGCGACGGCGGGCGAAGCCGATCAGGCCGAAACCACCGACGAGCATGGCCCAGGTGGCCGGCTCGGGAACATTCGCGACGGCGATGTTGTCGATCTCGAACGAGTTGCCCGCACTTCCGAGGGTGACGGTCTTGACGCTCTGCCCACCATTGAAGGTGAAGAAGAAGCGGCGATTTGTGTCGCCATTGACCTGGTTGCCGTTGTCGCCGCCCGGAAGCATCGACGCCGAGAACACGCCCGAGTCATAGCCCGGACCGGTAAAATGCAGCGAGTTGAACGAGTCGACCGAGCCGATGTAAATGCTGAACGACTTGATCGCTTTGGCGAAGGTGAAGGTGGCGGTATCGCCCTGCTGGACCGCGAGGAACGGGGTGGTGTCACCCGCGGGGGCTGCAGCAACGTTAGCAACCGAGTGCGTGAAGATTGTACCGCCGGTGTAGCTGTAACCGGCGACAGGGGCGCCGCCGTTGAAATCGAACACGACCTTTTCGCCCGCTGAGGGTGCGACATCGAGAGGGGACGACGTGATCGTCAAGGCCTGAGCCGAACCGGCAAAAGCGAGGACAGGCGCAAGAAGCAACAAACTCTTCATTCTAATCTCCGAGGTGACTCACCTGCGGCGACCAAGGCACGATCCATGCCAAACGATGCTTACTGATCTTTCAACTACTTAACCTTCGGCGCCGACGAAAGTGTAAAATATTCCGACGCTTTTTTAACTTGTTACGCATGTGTATTAAGATTATTAAGTGATGTTCTCGATCAGGCTGCGCGAATTTCGTTGAACGGCGTGTCCTTGTCGGGACGCATGTCGCCGGGCAGGCCGAGGACGCGCTCCGCGATGATGTTGCGCAGGATCTCGTCGGTGCCGCCGGCAATCCGCAGCCCCGCCGACGCCATGTAGCTGCCCTGGAGCTTGTGGAGCCCGGGGTCGCCGCCAGCGGTGGTAAAGCCCGAAGCCTCCGACAGGTCGAGCGCGAACGCCGCCATTTCCTGCATCGTCTTGGCGACGACGACCTTGCTGATCGACTGCTCGGGTCCCGGCGCCTCGCCCTTCGACAGTGCCGACAGCGCGCGCATCTGGGTGAGCCTGATGCCCTCGTCGGCGATGTACGTCACGGCGATCCGCTGGCGGACGTCGCGTGCCTCGATCGCCGGGCCCATGTCGGTCTCGATCCGCGCGGCGAGCGCCATCAGGTCGCGGTAGCCGGGCGCATGGCCGGGCTTGCCGCCGACCGCGAGGCGCTCGTTCATCAGCGTTGTTAGCGACACCTTCCAGCCGTCGCCGACCGCGCCGAGGCGGTGGCTGTCGCTGACCCGGACCCCGGTGAAGAACACCTCGTTGAAGTCGCTGCCGCCCGACATCTGCTTCAGCGGCCGCGCCTCGACGCCTGGTGCGTGCATGTCGACGATGAACATCGTCAGCCCCTTGTGCTTGGGCGCGGAGGGATCGGTGCGGGTGACGATGATGCCGAAGTCGGACAAATGGGCGTTGGTCGTCCACACCTTCTGCCCGTCGATCACCCAGTCATCGCCGTCACGCACGGCCTTGGTCCGGATGCCGGCAAGGTCGGACCCTGCACTCGGCTCGGAGAACAGCTGGCACCATACCTCCTCGCCCTCGAGCGCCTTGGCGACGTAGCGCTCGATCAACGCCGGCGAGCCGTGGGTGAAGACGGTCGGGATGCACATGCCGAGGCCGATCGCGAACAGCTCGGTCGGGGCGTGATACTTCGACTGCTCCTGGTTGAAGATGATCGAGTGCATCGGGCTCAGCCCCTGCCCGCCAAACGCCTTGGGCCAGGTGATGCCGGTATAGCCGGCAGCGTGCTTGATCTTCTGCCACTTGCGCGACTCGGGGACGTTCTCACCGCGGCTGACGGGGCGAGCGGGCGGGTCGCGGTAGTCGGCGGCGGCGGTGGCGAGCCAGGCGCGGGCCTTGGCGCGGTACTCGGCGTCGTCGGGGGTATCGTTGAAGTCCATCGTCGGTCTCCCTTACGCGGCGGCGGCGTTGCGCTGCTCGAGCGAGCGCACCAGCCGGTCGGCCCAGAAATTGCGGCTGCCGAGGGCCGCGACGAGGGCGCGGTTGCGGCGGTAGTAGAACTGGCAGTCGCTCTCCCACGTGAAGCCGATGCCGCCGTGGATCTGGACGTTCTCCTCGGCGGCGAACGCCAGCGCGTCGAGGCTGGCGACGCGGGCCGCGCTCGCCGCCTGGCGGAGTTCGGCGGCGCCCGCCTCCATCGCCCATGCCGCGTGGAGGGCGTGGGCGCGGGCGAGTTCGAGCTTGATGTACATGTCGGCGCACTTGTGCTTGATGCCTTGGTATCGCCCGATCTTCTGGCCGAAGGCGGTGCGTTCCTTGGCATAGGCGACCGCCATGTCCATTGCCGCGGTCGCGGTCCCCATCGCCTCGAAGCTGCCGAGGATCGCGGCCCGGTCGAGCCAGTCGTGGTAGCCTGCCGTGGTGCCGAGCGGGTCGGCTGCGGCACCGCTTAGCGTCAGCGTGCCGTGGCGGCGGACGAGGTCGAGCGTGTCGACCGGGGCAACGCCGACGCCCTCGCCCTTGAGGTCGACGATGTAGAGCGCGGGGCCATCGGGACCGGCTGCGCTGACGATCGCCATTGTCGCCGCGGCGAGGTCGGCGATCGGCGACTTGGTGCCGTTGATCGCGCCGCCGTCGACCTTCGCCGATGCCTTGGCAGGGGAGGCGGTGCCGCCCTCGGCCCAGCCGGTGACCGCGACGACCGAGCCATCGGCAATGCCGGGGAGCCAGCGCGCCTGCTGTTCGGGGGTGCCAAGCGCGATCAGCGCCTCGGTCGCCGCCAGTGCCTGCGCCAGCGGGATCGGCGCGAGGCTGCGCCCGGCCTCCTCGGCAAGCACGCACGCCGCCTCGGACGACATGCCGACCCCGCCATGCGCTTCAGGGACGCGCGCCGCGGTCCAGCCGAGGTCGACCACTGCCTGCCACAAGGCTGCGTCGAACGACGCGGTGCCGTTCATCGAGGCTCGCGCTACCGCCGGTCCGGCGCGTTCGTCGAAGAACTTGCGGGCCTGCTCGCGCAACGCCTTGGCGTCGTCGGAAAAGTCGAAGTCCATGCCGTCTCCCCAGGGGCTTTGGCAGGACTTTACGTTAACGTCAGTCGCGTGCAACCCCTGCGGCGTGATAGGCTTGGCGCGAAGGGGAGATGAGATGAGCGAAGCGATGGAAGACCGCGTTGCCACCGAGCTGACCGAGGGCGCGACCCCCGAGCAGCGCGCCGCGCTCGCCGCATGGGCGGGCCGGTTGCTGGCGATCCGCGACGATTCGGAGGACGGCTTCGGCAAGGCGCGCTCGGCGCTGATGGCGACGGTCGACGGCAAGGCGGCGTGGCCGTTGATCCAGCGTCTCGGCGACGCGATCAAGCGCAGTGCGTGGGACGAGCGCAGCAACACCGAACGCGCCGCGGTCGGCGGGGCGACGGCGATGATCGCACTGTTCGGCGGCGGGCTGGCGGTGCTGACCGTCCTCGGCGCGGCGGCGGGGGCGCCGTTGTGGATCGTCTTCGGCAGCGGCGACGGACTGGCGCGCAAGCTCGTCTCGGCTGCCGCCGCGTGACGCCCGCCGAATTGGCCGACTGGTGCCAGCGCCAGTCGGAGGATGCAGCCCGCCAGGTCGAGCTGTTCGGCGTCGGCGGCGTCCGGGCGCTGCTCAAGATGCCCGACGATACGACGCAGGACATCACCGCCGGGGTCGTCGCCCACCAGACCGATAATATCGCGATGTTTGCCCGGCTGATCGCCGCGCTGACCGCCTAGCGGCGGAACAGCGAGTCGGCGGCCGAGCGGAACTTGCTTGCGCCGTCGCGCTTGGCCCTGGTCCGGGCGACCTCGGCCTCGAGGGCGACAATGCGGTCGTCGAGCTCGCCGACCGATAGCCGGTCGAGGTCCTGCGCCAGCAGCGCCGCGAGCACGTCGTCCTTGGGGCGGGGCAGGTCGTCATCCATGCCGCCGACGTTGACCCGGCGCGCGGCCAAGTCAATATCGCGGGCATGACGATTCCCACGACGATGACCGCGATCGATCCTTCGGCCCCGGGCGGCCCCGAGGTGCTGGTGCCGGTGTCCCGCCCGGTCCCGACCCCCGCCGACGGCGAGGTGCTGGTCCGCGTCCACGCCGCCGGGGTCAATCGCCCCGACGTCCTCCAGCGGCAGGGCCTGTACCCGATGCCGCCCGCGGCGCCGACGATCATGGGGCTCGAGATCGCCGGCGAGGTGGTTGCGGTCGGCCCGACCGGCGGGCGCTGGGCGGTCGGCGACCGGGTCTGCGCGCTGGTCATCGGCGGCGGCTATGCCGAATATTGCGTCGTCCCGGCGGGCCAGTGCCTGCCGATCCCCGAGGGCCTCGACTATATCGCCGCCGCCGGGCTGCCCGAGACGTATTTCACCGTCTGGTCGAACCTGTTCGAGCGCGGCCATGCGGCGGCGGGCGAGACCGTCCTGGTCCACGGCGGCACCAGCGGCATCGGCACGACCGCGATCCTGCTGGCCAAGGCGCGCGGGCTCAAGCTCATCGTCACCGCCGGGTCGGCCGACAAGTGCGCCGCGGCGCGCGGGCTCGGGGCCGACCATGCGATCGACTACAAGGCGAGCGACTTCGTCGACAAGGTCGCCGGGATCACCGGGGGCCAGGGCGTCGACGTCGTCCTCGACATGGTCGGCGGCGATTATATCCCGCGCAACCTGATGTGCCTCGGCGACGATGGCCGCCACGTCTCGATCGCCCTCCAGCGCGGCGCGACGGCGGAGGTCAACTTCGGCCTCGTCATGCGCCGCCGCCTGACGCTGAGCGGGTCGATGCTGCGGGCGCGGCCAGTGGCGTTCAAGGCGGCGATCGCCGCAGCGTTGGAGCGCGAGGTCTGGCCGCTGTTCGCGGCTGGCAAGCTCCGCGCGGTCAGCGACCGGACATTCGCCCTCGCCGATGCCGCCGATGCGCACCGCCGGATGGAGGCGGGCGACCACGTCGGCAAGATCGTCCTCGCGGTCGCGTAGGCAAACTGGAAACTAACCAAATAAGCTAAGTTCCAAATAAGTTCACACAAACGCCGGTGTTTTTGCTCGTTCGCCTTTCCGCGAAGAGCGAGGAGTTTGCACCGATGAGAAAGAGCGCGTGCCGCCGGGCGGCAATGGCGGACGCTAGAGCGTTAAGTTGACAGAGTTGACGTTTCCGTCGTTCCGAACCGGCGTTTCGGAGCGCCCGCGATGCAGGGCTTCCACCGCTTAAGTTGACAGAGTTGACGTTTTTGTCGCGTCGGAACCGTCTTGGCCTCGTCCGTGAAGGCGTCGACTTGCCGTGGGCCAGTGATGAGAAAGAACACGCGCGCCCGGTGGCGACGGGAGGAGGGTAGTCCAGATGACGAGGTGTAGGACAGGGGTTTGTTCGGAATGGTCGACGGCGGCTTGCGCCCAAAAGCAGACCTAATCTTTTGGAGGAGCGAGCGGGCCATAGAAATAACTTGCAGTAACGCCGCCATCCATGAGGAAATCGCTGCCGGTGATGAATCCTCCATCGGGACCCATTAGCAGCGCTCCCACGGCGCCAACCTCGTCGGGGGTTCCTGCGCGACCTGCCGGCGAAAGGCTTATCATGCGGCGATAGCCTTCGCCCCGAGGGCCTGAGAGCTCGTCGTTGGCGAGCGGAGTCATGATGATGCCGGGACTGATCGTGTTAACTCGTGCGCCGCGCTTCGCCCAGCGAACGGCTTCTGCCTTCACACGCAAAGAGTTGCCTCGTTTGGCAATTTGATACGCATTGAGCGGGTCGGTCACAACGTCAGGCTGAAGCATTGGAAGCCTCATCAATTCTTCGACGGGTGTCGTCGCAAGGAGCCGATCTTCATCGGCGCTAAGGGCCCTCAGGCGATGGCCCGACTGCGACGCGATCACGATGCCAGATCCACCTGCGGCAATTACCTTGCCAAATTCTTCCAGAAGAAGCGCGGTGCCATATAGATCGACGTGCAAAATCACCTCTGGAGGCGCTTGCGACGGCGAGACGCCGGCGGCGTGGATCATGCCGAAGACGTCTCCCATATCGTTGGCCTTCGCCACGAGTGCTTCGACCGATGCGCGCGACGAAATGTCGACAACGGTTGTGCTTGTGTCGAAGCCAGCGTCACTCAGGACTCTTGCGGCGGCGTCCGTCGCCTCGTGACGCAAGTCAGCGAGGAGGATGCGCTTGCCGAAGCCGATGCGGCGGGCAATCGCTATTCCGATCGAGCCCGCGCCGATAACGACAATGACCTGTGACATAGGGTTCTCCGACACGCTTCGGACCCTAACGCCTCGACAGCCAAGATGGCAGCTAACCATCCATTACAGACATCCCGCCCTCGACCGCCCAACCCTCAGGTCACCGCCCCCCGCACCGCAAACCGCGCCTCGCGCCACTCCCCGCTCGCCAGCACCCGCGACAGATATTCAACCGCGTCCCAAATGTCCGCGTAGCGAACGTACAGCGCCGGGAAGCCGAAGCGGATCACGTCGGGTGTGCGGAAGTCGCCGATGACGCCCCGGCCGATCAGCGCCTGGCAGATTTCGTAGGCGTTATCGTGGCTCAGGCTGACCTGCGCGCCGCGGTTGTGGCGCGGGCAGGCGATGCCGATCTCGGGGCAGCGCTGCTCGACGAGGTCGAGCATCAGGTCGCCGAGCGCGCGCGACTTCGCCGCCGCCGCCGCCATGTCGATCCCGTCGAAGGTCGCGACGCCCGCGCCGAGCGCCGCCATGCCGAGCATCCCCGGCGTTCCCGACAGCATCCGCGCGACGCCGCCGCCGGGGCGGTAGTCGCCCTCGAAGGCGAACGGCGCGGCATGGCCCATCCACCCGGTCAGCGGCTGGCTGAGGCGGTCGTGGTGGCGGCGCGCGACATAGACGAACGCCGGCGCTCCCGGGCCGCCGTTGAGGAACTTGTAGCCGCAGCCGACCGCCATGTCGGCCTCGGTGGCATCGAGCGCCACCGCGATCGCCCCGGTGCTGTGGCTCAGGTCCCAGCACGCCAGCGCTCCCGCGGCGTGCGCGGCGGCGGTCAGTGCCGCCATGTCGTGGACCGCGCCGGTGCGGTAGTGCGTTTGCGTCAGCAACAGCAGCGCGACCGATTCGTCGAGCGCGGCTGCGATGTCGGCGCGGGGGACGATGCGAAGCTCGATCCCGGTCAGCGCGGCGAGGCCCTGCAGGACATAGACGTCGGTCGGGAAATTGCCCGCCTCGGTAACGATGACCCGCCGTCCGGGGCGGAGCGCGAGCGCGGCGGCGGCGAGTTTGAAGACGTCGACCGAGACGGTGTCGGTGACGATCACCTCGTCCGCCGCCGCGCCGACCAGCCGCGCGATCCTTGCGCCGATCTTGGCCGGGGCGTCGATCCAGCCGCCGGTCTTGTCGCCGGCGTCGTTCCAGCTGCGGATCAGCCGCTCGCCCCATTCGCGCGTGACAGTGTCGGCGACGCGCGATGCGGTCCGGCGGGGCAGGGCGCCGAGCGAGTTGCCGTCGAGATAGATCACGCCTTCGGGCAGTGCGAAGCGCGCCCGGGCGAAGGCAAGGCCGTCGGCAGCGTCGAGTTCGAGGCAATCTTCACGGGAAATCATCGTCGCTGGCCAAGTCCTTGTTGATAGTGCGGGGTATCGCGCCTACATCAACTTGTCACATGGCCGCTCCGCAAGGGGCGGCCCTTTCTATATTCACTTGCAAGGTTTCAGCCGATGAGCGCTCCGACAACCCCCCTGATGGCGCATGCCACCGCCGCGTGGCTGGTCGACAATACTGCGCTGACCTTCGAACAGATCGCGATCTTTTGCGGGCTGCACATCCTCGAGATCCAGGCGATCGCCGATGATACCGCCGCGACCAAGCTGACCGGGCGCGATCCGATCCGTTCGAGTGAGCTGACCCAGGCCGAGATCGACCGCGTCGCCGCCGACCCGTCGCGCCGGTTGGTGCTCGAGAAGCAGCCGGAGCAGGAGCGCCGGACCAAGGGCCCGCGCTACACCCCGGTGTCGATGCGCCAGGACAAGCCCGACGGCATCGCGTGGATCGTCCGTAACCACCCCGAGGTCACCGACAACCAGATCAGCCGCCTGATCGGCACGACCAAGACGACGATCGCCGCGATCCGCGACAAGTCGCACTGGAACATCGCCAACATCACGCCGAAGGACCCGGTCACGCTCGGCCTGTGCCCGCAGCGCGAACTCGACGTGCTGGTGCTGGCGGCGGCGAAGAAGGCCGGCGTCGACACCAACATCGACGAGGGCAAGATCGTCGAGGAGCGCGCCCAGCTGATCGAGCAGCTCCACGCCGAGCGCGTCGCTGCCGCGCACATCGCCGAGCATGGCCCGGCGCCCGAAGTCGGCACCGCGCAGCAGCAGGGCGACGCGCTGTTCCGTCGCTGATCGTACGAAACGCCGCAGTTCCGGGGCGATATGCTTGACCCCCAACGGCCGTCCGTCCACAACCGCGACGTGATCGAACCTGTATCCGATGTCGCCGAGTTGAGTTTCGAGGTCGCGCTGGCGCGGCTGGAGAAAATCGTCCATCGGCTTGAAGCAGGCGATGCGACACTTGAGGAGTCGATCGACCTGTACACCGATGGCCAGCGCTTGAAGAAGCATTGCGAAGACAAGCTCGCCGGTGCCACCGCGCGGATCGAGGCGATCGTCGTCGGGGCCGACGGCCAGGCGGCGGGACTTAAGCCGTTCGATGCAGGCTGACCGGATCATGCGATCGTCGAACAGCCTTACGCCGGCGCTCGATGCGATCGGGACGGCGATGGACCAGCGCTTCGACCGGCTGCTGCCGATTCCCGGCGACGGGCGCGACCGGCTGTACGCGGGCATGCGCCATGCCGCGATCGGCGGCGGCAAGCGGATGCGGCCGTTGCTCGTCGTCGCGGCATGCGACCTGTTCAACGTCGACCGTGAGCGCGCGCTCCGGGTCGCCCTCGCGATCGAGTGCGTTCATTGCTATTCGCTGATCCACGACGACCTGCCGTGCATGGACGACGACGACCTGCGCCGCGGCAAGCCGACCGTCCACAAGGCGTTCGACGAGGCGACCGCGGTCCTTGCCGGCGACTCGCTCCATGCGCTGGCGTTTGAAATCCTCGCCGACCCGGCGACCCATGCCGATCCGTCGGCACGCGCTGAGCTCGTCCTCGAGCTCGCCCGTGCCAGCGGCCCGAGTGGGATGGCGGGCGGGCAGATGATGGACCTCGCTGCTGCTGAGAACGAATTCGACCTGACCGCGACGACGCGACTCCAGCAGTTGAAGACCGGGGCGCTGATCGGCTTTTGCCTCGAGGCGGGCGCGATCATGGGGCACATCCCCGACGACCGCCGCACGCCGCTTCGTGGCTACGCCCACGACCTCGGCCTCGCCTTCCAGATCGCCGACGACCTGCTCGATGTCGAGGGATCGTCGGACAAGACCGGCAAGGCAGTGCACAAGGACGCGGCGGCCGGAAAGGCAACCTTCGTCTCGCTGCTCGGCGTCGACCGCGCCCGGACCCAGGCGGGGATGTTGATCGACCAGGCGATCGATCACCTCCACAGCTACGGCAGCGAAGCCGACCTGCTGCGAGCGATCGCCCGCTTCGCCATCGAGCGGGATTTTTGATGAGCGCCGCCGCCAACTCGACGCGCGACGTCTAGGCGATGCGGATCGGCGTCTATCCCGGCACGTTCGATCCCGTCACGCTCGGGCACATGGACATCATCCGGCGCGGTGCGAAGCTCGTCGACAAGCTGATCATCGGCGTGTCGACCAACGCCTCGAAGTCGCCGATGTTCAGCCTCGAGGAGCGCGTCGCGCAGGTGAAGCGTGAGACCGAGGACCTTGGCGATGCCGTCGGCGTCGTCTCGTTCGGCACGCTGCTGATGAAGTTTGCCGAAGCCGAGCATGCCCAGGTGATCATCCGCGGCCTGCGCGCGGTGTCGGACTTCGAATACGAATACCAGATGGCGGGGATGAACCAGCAGCTCAACGCGCGGATCGAGACGGTCTTCCTGATGGCCGACGTCGCGCTCCAGCCGATCGCGTCGAAGCTGGTCAAGGAAATCGCGATCTACGACGGCGATATTCGCAAGTTCGTGACCCCCCGGATCGCTGCTGACGTCGTGGCGCGCGTTGCCGAACTCGGGGCGCGGCGCTAGCTGGATCGTTCAGCGCCGCGCAAGCGGAGGACGTTTACGGCGGGAAAACCTGTTTTGGGGATAACGATGCGCAAGGTACTGCTGGCTTTCGTGGCACTGGCGATCGGAAGCCTGGCGTCGGCACAGACCGCCGCGCCGCCGGTCGCGCCGCCGTTGACCCCCGAGAACACCCTGGTGCTCGACCTGTCGACCGGCGGGCGCGTCACCATCGCGATGCGCCCCGATATCGCCCCGAAGCACGTCGAGCGGATCAGGACATTGGTCCGCGAGCATTTCTACGACGGCACGATCTTCCACCGCGTCATCGACGGCTTCATGGCGCAGGGCGGCGATCCGACCGGGACCGGGCAGGGCGGGTCGAAGCTGCCCAACCTCAAGGCCGAATTCAACGACCTGCCGCACGTCCGCGGTGCGGTCGCGATGGCGCGGGCGAGCGACAACGACAGCGCCAACAGCCAGTTCTACATCTGCCTCGCGCCGTCGCTCAAGCTCGACCATAATTACACCGTCTGGGGCCGGGTGACGTCGGGCATGGAATATGTCGACGCGATCGAGAAGGGCGAGCCGCCGGCGAACCCGTCGAAGATCGTCCACGCGTCGATCGGATCGGACAATTATCCGGCGCCGGCACCGTCGACGCCGATCCCCTCGGCTGCGCTGCCGGTGACGCAGGCCGCCGACATGCCGATGCCCGGGATGCCGTTGCCGACGAAGGCGCCGCCGCCCGTCACGCCCGACGCTCCGTCGAAGCCGCGGCGCCCGTAAGCTTCCGGGATACCGCCGTGCGCGTCGCCGACTTCGACTTCGACCTGCCTGCCGACCGGATCGCGCTCCGTCCGGTCGTGCCGCGCGACGCGGCGCGGCTGCTCGTCGTCACCCCGGAAGGCCTCGCCGACCGCGGCATCGCCGACCTGCCGGGGCTGCTCCGTGCCGGCGACTGCCTCGTGTTCAACGACACTCGGGTCATCCCGGCGCAACTGGCGGGGATGAAACACGACGCCAAGATCCGCGTCACGCTCCACAAGCGCGAGGACCACCGCGTCTGGTGGAGCTTCGTCAAGAACGCCAAGCGCCTCAAGATCGGCGACCGCATCGACTTCGGTGGCGGCTTGAGCGGGCTGGTCGAGGCGCGCGGCGAGGACGGCTCGGTCCGCTGGCGCTTCGACAGCGCGCTGCCATTCGAGGAGGCGCTCGCCGCCGCAGGGCAGATGCCGCTGCCGCCGTATATCTCGTCGAAGCGCGCGGTCGATGCGCAGGACCTCGACGACTACCAGACCGTCTATGCGACGAAGCCGGGCGCCGTTGCCGCCCCGACCGCCGGGCTGCACTTCACGCCCGAATTGCTCGCGGCGCTCGACGCGGCGGGGATCACGCGCGAAACCGTCACTCTCCACGTCGGCGCGGGGACCTTCCTCCCGGTCAAGGCCGACGACACCGACGACCATGCGATGCATGCCGAATGGGGCAGCATCGACGCCGCCACCGCCGCCCGCATCGTCGCCGCGCGCAACGCCGGCGGGCGGGTCATCGCGGTCGGGACGACGAGCGCGCGGCTGCTCGAAAGCGCATGGACCCCCGATGGGCTCGGCGCGTGGAGCGGCGACACGCGTATCTTCATGACCCCCGGCTTCCGCTTCGCGATGGTCGACGGGCTGCTGACCAACTTCCATCTGCCCAAGTCGACGCTGTTCATGCTCGTCAGCGCGCTGATGGGGCTCGACACGATGCGGGCGGCGTATGCCCATGCGGTTTCCGAGGGGTATCGCTTCTACAGCTACGGCGACGCGAGCTTGCTGCTGCCGTGACGCCTCTCGGGACCCCGATCCCGTGCTAAGTTCAAAATAAGTTCACACAAACGTCGGGGTTCTGCGTCTGCATCTCGCCCGGTTGCACGCGCGCGAACGACTGGGCGCCACCGTCAGGCGCTGCGATATGCCGCCCGTAGGACGGCGTGTCTGGGGAAGCTGCCGAGCCGGCTTGGTCCAAGCAAAATCGCTGGGGGTCTCGCGACCCCCAGCCGGCTACGCGGTGTTAGTTCGATCAGCTCGACAGCGACTGCGCAGTCTTCAAATGCTTGCGCAGCGTCGGCAGCGTCGCCTTGGCGAGCTTGACCGTCGCTGGGTCGTTGCGCGCGACCTCCTTCTCGTACTTCGCGATGTCATCCTGATGGTCCTTGACCATGTGACGGGCGAATTCCCTGTCGAACGCCGCTCCCGACAGGACCTTGAGCTTGAGATATTCGACGTCCGACCCGGTCAGCATGCCGTCGGGAATGGCGACGTTGAGCGGCTGCGCGATCGCTACCAGCTTGGCCTTGTGCGCGGTATGATCCTGGTTGAGCATCTTGCCGTAGGCCTTGATGCCCGCCGAACCGCCCTTTTCCGCGGCCATTGCGCCGAGCTTGATCTCAGAATTGTCGCCTTTGATCGCGTCGTTGAGGAAGTCGGTCGTAGGGGTCGCCGTCGCGGCGGTAGCGACACCGATCGCCGCGATCATCAGAAGAGTATTGAGCCTGCGCATCGTGAGCCTCCGTTGAAAGATAGCCACGCAACGGCAGGGACGGTCGGCGGTTCCAAGAGCCGACTTTTGCCGATAAATGGCAGTAACCACGAAAGAGGGTGGCCAGGCGCCAGCGAACGGTCGGGAAGGCCTGGCGATTATCTATCTGTAAGGGTCTCGATGCTAAGCTCTTGTAATCAGTAAGGTGGCTTCCCTGTAATGATGCTCGTCGACATGAACCCAGACGCTCCGGTGCCGGACAAGCCCGGACTTCCACCCGAGTTGCAAGCGAGCGTCCGGCGGCATCAGGAGCATCTCGGCGCTCTCGTGAGCAGCCTGCGCGCTGCCGGGGTCGACGAAGGCGTCATCGCCGCGAGCGTGAAGCAGCTTTTGATCAGCTACGGCATGGAGCTCACCGGTGCTATCCGGTCGCTCGTGCTGGGATACAAGAATGACTGACCTGATGCTGCGCGACGAAGAAGGGCGGCTCGCCGCCGTCAACCGGCTCGATGTGCTCGACGTTCTCCCCGAGGAGCCGTTCGAGAACATCGTCAATCTGGTCCGGACGATCCTCGGCGTGCCGATGGCGACGGTGACGCTGGTCGATCGCGACCGCCAGTGGTTCATGGCCCATCGCGGCCTGCCGTCGCAGCAGACGCCGCGGGCGATCTCGTTCTGCACCCATACGATCCAGCAGCGCGAGCCGTTGATCGTCCCCGATGCCCGGCTCGACCCGCGCTTTGCCGATAGTCCGCTCGTGACGGGCGCGCCGAATATCCGCAGTTATGCCGGCGTTCCGCTGCGCACCCCGGACGGGTATAATGTCGGCGCGCTGTGTGCCATCGATACCCAGCCGCGCACCTTCAGTGCCTCGGAGGTCGCGATCCTGGTCAACCTGGCGAACATCGTCAGCGACGAACTCGAGCTTCGTCTGATCGCCAAGCGTGATCATTTGACCAGCGCGCTGACCCGGCGCGGCTTCATGGAGCAGGCTGAGAAGGAGTTCGCCAATTATAATCGGCATGGTCGCCCCGGTTCGCTGATCATGCTCGACGTCGACCACTTCAAGGCGGTCAACGACAATCATGGCCACGCCGCCGGCGACCAGGTGCTGCGCGAGATCGCCGAATTGTGCAGCACGGTCATGCGTCCGAGCGACTCGTTCGGCCGTATCGGCGGCGAGGAGTTCGCGCTGCTCCTCCCCGAAGTCGGCCCTGCCGAGGCTTTCGCCGCCGCCGAACGCTTCCGCGCGACGATAGAGGGGCACACCTTCGACATCGGCGACGGGCTTTCACTGCGGGCGACCGTCAGCCTCGGCGTCGCGACGCTCGGGCCGTCGGTGACGAGTGTCGACGCGTGGCTCGCCAATGCCGACGCGTGGCTGTATCGCGCGAAGAGGAGCGGCCGGAACCGGTGCTGCCCGACCTCGGTGGAGGAGCTCGCCGACGTCGGCTGACATTTCCACGTCGGTTGACGCTACGCGACGACCTCGATGAAGCTGTCGAGGACGCGCTTGCGCCCGGCCTTTTCGAACTCGATCTCGAGCTTGTTGCCCTCGATCGCGGCGATCGCGCCATAGCCGAACTTGGTGTGGAAGACGCGGCTGCCGACGCTGACGTCCTTGCGACCGGCCATGCCGACGCTGACCGCGCTGGCCCGTGCCTCGATCTGCAATCCACCGCGCCCCGGCACGCTCGCCCCGCCCATCGCCGTCGCGCGCGCCCAGCCGGGGCCGCGCCCGGCACCGCGGGTGACGTCGGCGAAGGGGTCGCCACCCCCGAGTGCGGCGCGCCACAAGCTCGGGCCGCCGCTCATCGTGCTGGTCACCTCGATATGGTCGTCGGGCAGGTCGCTGACGAAGCGCGACGGGATGCTCGACGTCCACTGGCCGTAGATCCGGCGGTTGGCGGCGTGGCTGATCGTGGCGGCGCGCTTTGCTCGCGTGATGCCGACATAGGCGAGGCGGCGTTCCTCCTCCAGGGAGGCGTTGCCGCCTTCGTCAAGTGAGCGCTGCGACGGGAACACGCCTTCCTCCCAGCCAACGAGGAAGACGTGATCGAACTCCAGCCCCTTCGCCGCGTGCAGCGTCATGATCGTGACGCGCTCCTCATGGTCGGCCTTGTCGTTCTCCATGACGAGGCTGACGTGTTCGAGGAACGCGGTCATCGATTCGAACTCGTCCATCGCCCGGGTGAGCTCCTGGAGGTTTTCGAGCCGCCCATCGGCCTCCGACGTCCGCTGCGCCTGGTACATCGCGACATACCCCGATTCCTCGAGGACGATCCGCGCGAGCTCGGCGTGGGGCAGGGTGTCGACCTGCGACCGCCAGCGCGCGAGGTCGGTCATGAAATTGGTCAGCGAGCGGCGCGCGGCGGGGGTCAGCTCGTCGGTCTCGATCAGCGCGTTCGCCGCCGACGACAGCGGCTTGTTGGTCGCGCGGGCGTGGGCGTGGAGCGCCTGCATCGCCTTGTCGCCGAGCCCGCGCTTGGGGACGTTGACGATCCGTTCGAACGCCAGCCCGTCGGCGGGCTGGACAACGACACGGAGGTAGGCGATCGCGTCGCGGACCTCGGCGCGCTCATAGAAGCGGAAGCCGCCGACGATCTTGTACGGCAGTCCGGTGGTGATGAAGCGATCCTCGAACTCGCGCGTCTGGAACTGGGCGCGGACGAGGATCGCCATGTCGTTCAACGACGCGCCCTCGCGCTGGAGGCGCTCGATCGCGTCGTTGGTGATGCGCGCGTCCTCGGGGCCGTCCCAGACGCCGACGACCTTGACGCGGTCGCCGTGGTTGCGCTCGGTCCATAGCGTCTTGCCGAGGCGGCCCGAGTTCTTCGCGATCAGCCCGCCGGCGGCACCGAGGATGTGCGGCGTCGAACGGTAATTCTGTTCGAGGCGGATGACCGTCGCGCCGGGAAAGTCGACCTCGAAGCGGAGGATGTTGGCGACTTCGGCGCCGCGCCACGAATAGATCGACTGGTCGTCGTCACCGACGCAGCAGATGTTGCGCCGCTCCTGCGCGAGCAGCCGCAGCCACAGATACTGGCTGACGTTGGTGTCCTGGTATTCGTCGACCAGCACGTATTTGAAGCGCCGCTGATAGTCCGCCAGCACGTCGGGGTGGGCGAGGAAGATCGTCAGCATGTGGAGCAGCAGGTCGCCGAAATCGCACGCGTTGAGCGCAACCAGCCGCTCCTGATAGCGCGCGTACAAAGCGACCGACTTGTTGTCGTAGCCGCCCTCCTCGGTCGCCGGGACCTGCGCCGGGGTCCAGCCGCGGTTCTTCCAGCGGTCGATCAGCGACGCCAGCCCCTTCGCCGGCCAGCGCTTGTCGTCGACATTGGCCTCGACGAGCACCTGCTTGAGCAGCCGCAACTGGTCGTCGGTGTCGAGGATCGAGAAATTACTCTCGAGCCCGACGAGCCCGGCGTTCCGCCGCAGCATCCGCGACGCGACCGAGTGGAAGGTGCCGAGGAACGGCATGCCCTCCGCGCTGCCGCCAAGCAGCAGCCCCATGCGATGCTGCATCTCGCGCGCCGCCTTGTTGGTGAAGGTCACCGCGAGGATCTCCGACGGCCACGCCCGGCGGGTGAAGATGATGTGCGCGAGGCGGCTGGTCAGCGCCCGGGTCTTGCCGGTTCCGGCTCCGGCCAGCAGCAGCACCGGGCCTTCGGTGGTCAGCACCGCATCGCGCTGCGCGGGGTTGAGCCCGTCCATGTACGGCGGCTCGGACGCAGGAACGGGGCGGGTGGGAGCGGCTTGCATCGCTGAACACATAGGGAACGGCGACGGCTTTGTCACGGCGTGCTCACTGCCGCACGCCGGCGTTCCGGGCGATTATCGACCCGACCGCAGCAGGTTAGTTGCCCTTGGCTTCGCGCATCGCCCGCATCTTCTCGCGACCGGCCTTGATTTCGGCCATCGTCAGGAAGCCGTCATGGTCGGCGTCCATCATGTCGAAGCCGCGTTCGTTGCGACCGCCGGCGACCCATTCGGCCTTGCTCAATTTGCCGTCATGGTCGGTGTCCATCGCCGTGAAGCGCGCCGCCATGCTCTCGCGCTGGCCCGACGCTGGCGCGGTTTCCTGCGCCGACAGCGGCATTCCGACGACCACCGCGAGCGCGGCGACGAAGGTGGCAACGAACGCGACGAATAAAATGCGGCCCATGACGGGAACTCCTCGACTGTGCCGGAGATACGCGCCCCTTGGCAGCGATCCCCCGCCTCAGTCCGCCCGGAACAAATGGAGGCGCGCCTTGCCGTGGGCGCGGACGGTGTCGAGGGTGAACCCCGGCGGCTCGAGGACCTCGCCCTTCGCCGTCTCGACCGAGACCAAGGCATGCGGCGCGACCCAGCCATATTCGACGAGCCGGGCGAGCGCGGGCAGAGCATGGCCCTCGCCGTACGGCGGATCGAGCAGGAGCAGGTCGAACGGGGCAGGGGCGCGGCCGATCGCCTGGACCGGCTGCTGGAGCACGGCGGTCGCGCGTTCGGCATCGCACTTGAGGATATTCGCCCGCAGCGCCGTCACCGCCGCCTTGTCGTTCTCGACGAAGGTCGCGTGCGCCGCGCCGCGCGACAAGGCCTCGAGCCCGAGCGCGCCGGTGCCGGCATAAAGGTCGGCGACGCGCAGCCCGTCGAAGTCGCCGAGGCGGCTGGCGAGCATCGAGAACAGCGCCTCGCGCGCCCGCTCGCTCGTCGGCCGCGTCGCCTCGCCCGGCGGTGCGACCAGCGGCCGCCCGCGATATTGACCCGCGATGATCCTCATTTGGCTTTGGCGACCGATTTGCGCAGCTGGTCGATCGCCTGCGGGTTGACCTCCTCGACCGCGCGCGCGGGCAGGTCGCCGAGCTCGAACGGGCCGTAGGCGACGCGGATCAGCCGCGAGACCTGGAGGCCGAGGAATTCGAGGACGCGACGAATCTCGCGGTTCTTGCCCTCGGTCAGCGTGATCGACAGCCACAGGTTGCGTCCGGTCCGGCGCTCGATGTCGGCGTTGATCGGGCCGTAGCGCATGCCGTCGATCTCGATCCCCTCGATCAGCCCCTCGAGGATCGCCTGCGTCACCTCGCCGTACGCCCGGACACGGTAGCGGCGCGCGACGGCATTGACCGGCAACTCGAGCTGGCGCTTGAGCGCGCCGTCGGTGGTCATCAGCAACAGACCCTCGGTATTCATGTCGAGCCGCCCGACCGGGACCAGCCGTGGCAACCCCGGCGGAAGTGCGTCGTAGATCGTCGGCCGCCCGCCGGGATCGCGCACCGCCGTCAGGAAGCCCGCGGGCTTGTGGAAGCGAAACAGCCGCGTCGCCTCGATCGCCGCGACCGGCTGGCCGTCGTAGGTCACGCCGTCGAGCGACGAGATGATGTGCGCGGGTGTCGTCAGGACGGTGCCGTTGATCGCGACGCGCCCCTCGGTGATGAAGCGCTCGATATCGCGCCGTGATCCGACCCCGGCGCGGGCGAGCAGCTTGGCGATCCGCTGCGGCTCGATCTTGCCAGGGGCGGCCGAGGCGGCTTCGGCGCGCGCCGTGCCGCGGTCGCGACGCGGGGCGTTGTTCGCTCGCGACGGTTTAGCGCTATCGTCGCGCCCGCGCGGAGCAGCCGCGTCGCGCCCGCGCGGAACCTTGACCGGACGCCCGCCGAACGGGTTCGACGTGCTTCCCGCCTCGGGACGCTTGAGCATCGGCCGGTCGGCCTGATTGGCGCGGCGGTTGGCCTCGCGCGGATTGGTCGACAGCGGATCGCCGCCGGCGGGCTCGCGGCGGCGGACCGGGGGCCGGGGGCCGGAGGGCGGATCGATGGGCGGACGGGGAGGGCGGCCGCCGGTGCGGCGCGGGGGCTGTGACATGCGCCGTTCGTGGAACGGCAAGCGCGAATTGGCAAGGTCTGCGCGAAACCGCTCACGCCGTCCGCAGCGCGATGTGAGCGAATCCAGCCGCTTGTCCCGCACGATTGCTATTCCCCCGACGCCATGATTTGCGCTACAAGCCCGTCGGCAGCGCGATCACGATCGTGTCCCCACGCGGGTGTGGTGAAACTGGTAGACGCGCGGGACTCAAAATCCCGTTCCGCAAGGAGTGCCGGTTCGACCCCGGCCACCCGCACCAACCACCGGATACAGGTGTCGCAGGCTATCGCGCCGCGATCGCCGCGGCGAAGGCTTCCTCGAACATCGGCGCGGTCAGCCGCCCGGTGTTCGTGTTGTAGCGCGAGCAATGGTAACTATCGACCAGCGTATAGCCGGTGTGGAGCCGGTGGACCGCGGCGTGGGCGAACGGCACCTTGGGCAGCTTGCCGCCGAGCGCCTTGACCGCTGACTGGTGCGCGATCGTCCCGAGCGCGAGAACGACCTTGAGGTTCGGCAGCGCCGCGAGTTGCGCGGTGAGGAACTGGCGGCAGGTGTGGATCTCGGCCGGGACCGGCTTGTTCTCGGGCGGGACGCAGCGGACGGCGTTGCTGATGAACACCCCGTCGAGGACCAGCCCATCGTCGGGCCGCGCGTCGAACACGCCGTGCGACAGGCCGAACTTGGCGAGCGTCGCGTACAGCAGCAACCCGGCATGGTCGCCGGTGAACGGCCGTCCGGTCCGGTTCGCGCCCGTCACCCCGGGGGCAAGGCCGACGACGCACAGCCACGCCTTCGGGTCGCCCCACCCCGGCACCGGCGCGTTGAACCAGTCGGGATGCGCGACGCGGTTGGCGGCGCGATACTCGGCGAGGCGCGGGCACAGCGGGCAGTCCCTTGGCGGCTCGGCCGGCGCTGGGGAGGCTTGCGGCTGCTCGGCTGGCGAAGGGGGGTGCTGCGGGTCGGCGGGGTTGGGTTCCATGGCGGCGACCTGTAAGGCGCGAGCGGCCATGCCCGCAATCATCCACATCGCCCTCGGCAGCAATCGGCGGCACGGCCGTCACGGATCGCCGCAGGGTGTCGTCGCGGCGGCAATCGTCGCGCTGGAAGATGCGGGCCTCGCCGTCGTCGCCCGGTCGGCTGTTCGCACGACCGAGCCGATCGGTCCGAGCAAGCGAGCCTTCGCCAATGCCATGGTCGCGGTCGAAACCAGCATCGCGGTTGCCGACGTGCTGGCGATCCTCAAGACCATCGAGCGCGATTTCGGTCGCCGCCGCGGACGCCGCTGGGCCGAGCGCGTCCTCGACCTCGATATCGCCACCGCCGGAGCGCTCGTCACATACGACTGGCGGCGAGCGCGGCAGGGGCTGATCGTCCCCCACCGCAGCCTCGCCGCCCGCGCCTTCGTCCTCGATCCGCTCGTCGAAATCGCTGCAGGTTGGCGGCACCCCGTGCTGCACTTGAGCGCACGCCAGTTGCGCGCACGCCAACGCCGCCCTAAACCGCAACCGGCTGGGAGCCCTTAGCTCAATCGGTAGAGCAATTGACTTTTAATCAATAGGTCGCGGGTTCGAATCCCGCAGGGCTCACCAGCTTAATGATATCAATGACTTATGATTGTTTTCCGCGGCATGTCACTCGTGCCGTTCACTCACTTCAATCTTTCGGAGGGGGTCCGCTGCTTAGGGTCAGGACCCATTGATTTGAGCGTCGTTATCTGATTCAGGCTCCGCAAGGAGACTGAGTATGAGCGACCTGTATTGGCTTACTGACGAGCAGATGGCTCGGCTGGAGCCTTATTTCCCCAAGAGCCACGGCAAGC
>NZ_JANYGL010000102.1 GCF_025362435.1 Polymorphobacter sp. | reverse complement strand
GCTTGCCGTGGCTCTTGGGGAAATAAGGCTCCAGCCGAGCCATCTGCTCGTCAGTAAGCCAATACAGGTCGCTCATACTCAGTCTCCTTGCGGAGCCTGAATCAGATAACGACGCTCAAATCAATGGGTCCTGACCCTAGTGATCGGGCAGGATAGGACCACTGGCTGTTGGTTGATCCGCTAACTCGAGACTTGGCACGGTCGACCAGTGCCGGTTGGAGGCGCGGAGAAGGCTCGATCCCAATTGGCTTGACGGTCTCGACTGTCGGCGTCTCCTGCGGAAGCGACGGAGGGGGCGCGGGTGTCACCGTTTCAACTCCGCCGACGCGATGACCCGCTACTGGCGCAGGCAGTTCGCCACGTATGGTCCAGCCGACCGCGCCTCCAAGCGCCAATGCTGCCACAGCCGTGATCGCTGGAAAACGACGGTACCAGATGCTTCTTGCGCGCTGGGATTGAGGCGGCGCGCCATCGCGCGTTTCAACGCTTGGCTCAGGCGATGGCGGCAAGCTGCGAGGCGCGTTTGATTTTGCGACCGAATGGTGCATCGAACCGGTCTTTGGACGCTCGACCGCTGCAAAGGTTTGTCGAGGCAGCGTCGGATGAACCATCGGCAGCACATCATCCGATGGCGGCGGCGCGTCTTCCCGAGAAGGCATCGTCGGCAAAGCGGGCCTATCGAGACCGAGAGCTTCAGCGCGGCGGCGCCGCCAATCCTCATCGTTTGCCACAGCACCGCCTCCTCTCCGTACGGCAACGAAAACCCGCCAGTCAGGTTGCCGACCGGCGTCAGAAATTTGGTCATCGCATTTGTCGGTCGCACACAACGAGAGCGGTCGGCATCGGCATACGGAGCCTTTGACGTCGGCAGCCCCGAGGGCGTCGAAGTCCGCGGTGACGTTCGTCCGCCTTGTGCCGCGCCAAGGCGAACGAGCACCTCAACTGGGCTATTTCAAAGCTATCGAGGCCGCCCAAAGCCCATCGCTCATCTCCGAGTTCCAGGGCTAGGACCATTCGTTTGCTGACTAAACGGCTCTCGCGTGAGAGGATGTTTAGTATGTTGTCCGTCCTGCTCGACCCTTGCGATCGCCCCCGACTGGGTACGCTTTCAATCGCAACTACGTCGAGCAAGCCGGTCGCCGGAACCGCATCGGCCCCGGTCTTACCGCTGCACGGGAGATGATGCTGGATGGCCATCAGCCGTGACGAGCAGGGAACGGTCAGTACGACCGCGCTGCCGTCGGGCAATGCCCCCCGCTAAGCCGAACCCGACGATCATCAGCGTCCAGGCTGCCGGCTCAGGAACTGCTGCGTTCGCCGACCCGTATTTGCCGGTACCGACGACCTGCCGGCCACCGGGCTGCGCATAGATCGCGTTGAGATTTTTCATGTCGCTCGAGCTCGGCTGGAGGTTTTCGAGTGTGCCATAATTGCCGCCCCCGGTGGGACTGTTGGTATAGTCCATGCACGACCCGGTGTTGGCGTTGGTCGTGACATGGTCCGAATCCTGAAGCCCGAGCGCATTACCCAGTTCCTGACACGCGGTCTCGGCGCGCCACGCCGCGGTGTCGTATTTTGGCTGGCTGAAATAGTAATCGTTGAGCCGGATCGTCGCCATGACAATATATCCGCTCGACGTCTGGACATTGGTATAACCGAGCCAGCCGGTCGCGCCGTAGTTGCCGCTGCACATCTGGATCGTGCCATAGACCATGTTGCACGCGCTCGTCGTAGAGCCGGCAGTCGAGGCCATGCTGATCGCGGGCGCGACGCTCCATTGGGCCATCGCCTTCGTAGTGAACGGTTTCCACACGGCGCCGTAATTATCGCCGACGTTGATCACGATGGCACCTGTGCGGCCCCAGCGGTAGCCGTTCCACGATTGCGTCGGTATCGCCGACCCAGCCGCGGGAGCGACAAGCGCCGCGGCAAGCGCGGTGCGCGCGACCAAAAAAAGGCACCGGCGCGCTGCCGGTGACTGCATCATCACCATCGTCTAGCTCCCGCTCAACGCCCGATGACCCCGATGCCACCGCGCGGTGCGATGGTTAAAGGACTTGCAGGTCGGCACGGAACCCTATGCCGGGCAGGCCAGCATCAATACGCGATGAAGCGCAATATATTTGCGATCAGTCGGAACAAATTCGGTTTCGCTGCGCAGCTATGAATTCATTTCTACTCCGTAGCGAAATTATTTCCGATCTGAAGGTGAAATGGAGCGCGGCGAACGCTCTGAGCAGACTTATTCCGAATCAAAGGTGTCGGGAAATCTTACATTACGCGTCCGTAACACTTCCTTAACCCTTTGGAATATTTCAATCGGGAGTATTGGCACGGAAGTTGCAAATCCTTTGATCAGGTAACCCGTTGATATGATACACTATCTATTCGGTAGCGTAACAAAAGGCGGGGGGGGCTCAGATAGGAGTTGAGTAATATGATCAAAGCAACCGCTCTCGCACTCGCTCTGGCAACCGCCACTGCCGGGCACGCTCTCACCTACACCGTCGCGCCTGGCGCACCCGATCCCGGCCCGGCCGCGGGTCAATCGATCCTCGTCGACTTCAACTCTGCCACGCTGCCCGCCGGCTACACGCTGACCGGAGCCTATACCTACGCGACCGGTACGACGAACGCGGGTGCAGCACCGGCTGGTGACAAGACTCAATATCTGTACGTGTCATCGGCGCTCAGCCCGAACAACGCGACGCTGACGACTGCGTTCGACCTGTCGAAGATCAGCTTCTACTGGGGCTCGATCGACAAGTACAACAGCGTTGACGTTCTCGGCGCGGGCGGCGTCACGCTCGGCAGCTTCGGCGGCAGCCTGTTCCCGCCCTCGGACGGCGACCAGCATATGGCGACATCGAACGAGCGCGTGTCGTTCACCGCTAGTACGGGTGAGGTCATCACCGGGCTTCGCTTCACTTCGACGGGTGTAGCGTTCGAGGTCGACGATATCGCCGGAACCCCGGCAGGTGACGGCAACGCCAACGGCGTCGTTCCCGAACCGGCGGCCTGGGCGCTGATGATCGGCGGCTTCGGCATGGTCGGCGTTGCCTCGCGCCGCCGTCGCAGTGCAATTTCGACCGTCGCCGCCTAAACCGGCAACCGGCACGAACGAAAGGCCCCGGTTCGCCGGGGCCTTTTTTGTTGGCGCGTTGTGGCTGAGTTCATCGCGGGAACTCACATTAGGGCATATCCGAACCTCGCGACCGTATGGTACGGGGCGATGAGAACAGACGATCTTGGCTGCAAGACGCCTTGCCCGGTTCTACGAACCTTATTTCTCGAGCACCGCAGCGCATCGTCCGCCGAGCGCCGTCTTCCACCCAGATGCAGGCGGCAACGCTGACGGCGGCTCACTGTACATGCTGAAGCCAACGCGGGAAGAAGGTCATCCTTCCGCCAGATTAGCAACCCAGCGAGCTGCTTAAAAGACTGAATGGCGGCAGGTTTGACGAAGGAAGTGGCGTCGGGGCGATCGTGACGTTCGTCACTGATCGACTACGGCGGACGCCTATGTCATTCTTCGGAGGGGCTGACGCGACCGCCGGGCGCTGGGCCAATCAACGGGTTAGATCGGTCTACGCCGGATAATCTCGCATGCGGCGTTGATGACCAGATTTTCAGCGGCGGACTATGAAGAGACATGCGTCAGCTACGATCTCAGGAGTCCGGGACTGGACAGCGGTGTCAATCGCCCCGCATTCGCTCGATCGTCGCAAGGCTTCGAGGTACGTCCATCCCTTCATTCGAGTGGAACCCTAACGCACGTTAACCGCTCGCTCAGCAAGCGCGGGGCACAAGCGCCGCCGGAGTTGGCGAGGATGGCGCGATGAGCGACAACGAGGAATGGCGGCGCGAGCTCGCCGAGCGGCTTCACCCGAATACCGATTGGACGGTACGGCCAATGCCGCGCCGTGCCGCTCCGCCGGTCGCCCCGATGACCCCGACACAGGAGGTGAACGTTGCACCGCTGGCGGGCGTGGCGCCAACGGAAAGTGCTGCCGCTGTAGCCGCCGACCCTGCGCCCACAATGCTTTCCCGCCCGGCGCCGATGGTCGCCGAAGCCTCGCCTGTGCCCGAAGCCCGGGTCTGGCCGTACGTGCTCGCTGCACTCGCGATGCTCGCGGCGGCGGCCGGCTGGCTCTTCGCGAACCGCGTCGGGGAATCGCCTGGAGCACCCGCAGCGGCACAGGTTGCCGCCCGGCCGGTATCAGTTGCCGCGTCGGTCTCTCTGGCGTCGCTGCCCGCCGATGGCGCCGCGCGTTGCGAAGCGACGCTGGCGGCGCCGGTACTGGCCGCGCTGTTCCGCCGGGGAACCGCGTTCGACGGGCAGGGAGCGCCCGCGACGCTTGGCGCGGTGCAGCTGCTCGCGGCCGACGGGTCGACCGCTGTCTGCCACGGCGTGATCGAACTTCAGCTTGCCGACGCCCGCGCGGGATCGCCCGTCATGCAGATCGTTTCCGGCCCGGTCGATTATGCGGTCGACGGCGGCCCGGGCGCGAGTGTGCCGACGTTCCGGGTCCTGCGTGCGCGATCGATCTTGCAAAGGCTTGCGACGATGCCGGCCGCCGTACCCGTCGCGGTCGCGAGCGCCGAACCTGCGGCGGTCGCCGTGGCCGAACCTGCCGCGGTCGTGCCGGTGCCGGACCCGGTCGAGCGTGCCAAGCCAGTCCGGGTCGTTCCGGCGGCGACGCCCGAGACCGTCGCACGGCTCTCGGTGCCGTCGCCTGCAGCTCAACCGCTGCCCTCGCGGCGCGCAGCGACCGAGACGGCAGCCCTGCCGGCCACCGCCGAAACACTGTCTCCGCGTCGTACGGAGGAGAAGGCTGCGCCGGCGGCGGCAACCGAGACCGGCGCAGCGCTCGACGCCGGCGGTCCGGACGACGAGCGCGCGGCCGACAGCGCTGCAGCGCAAGCCATTTACGTCGCCATCGCGCGGTCGGGCGACCCGCAGGCGATTGATGCGGCGGACGAGGGCCGCGACCTCTACCTCAGGCACAGCCGCCGATGCACAACGGCTTCGTGCGCCTCAGTTGCCTATAAGCGCTGGTTAACGCAGTTGCGCGACATCGACGAACGCAGCCGCGGATATGTGAACCGCTGATGGCTCGGTCCCGCCGTCGCGGCTTTCGGTGACGCTGTCACTGGGCCAGTGTATGCGCGTCAACCCCGCGGATCTCACAGAAGCGGGGCGCGGCGGCGAGGATTGCCGCCCATGCTTCAGTCGGTGGCCAGTGCGCAGCGCAATGAGTTAGAGACTGAGCCCCCGATCCCATCGAACGCCAGCTCGACCCTGTCGCTCATGGCTCGTTTTCGGTCAAATGTACGGGTGCCACCGAGGGCATTCCACCGCATATGGCTCCGTAGGGGCTGACCATCTGCAAGTTGTAACCGGTTCTCTACGGGTCAGGGGGCGATGATGCGGCCGCCCTTCATTACCAGCCTGACGCTGCGCACTGCCGCGACGTCGCGGGTCGGGTCGCCATCGACGGCGACCAGATCGGCGAGCAGGCCGGGCTTGATGCTGCCGACCTTGTCGTCGATGCCGAAGATGTGTGCATTGCCCGCAGTGGCGGCGAGCGCGACGGCCGCGGCGGGCATGCCGGCGGCCTGCATCAGCTCCATCTCGCGGGCATTGGTGCCGTGCGCGAAGACGCCGACATCGCCGCCCATGCAGATCGGCACGCCGGCCGCCAGCGCCAGCCGAAACGAGCTGCGGTTTTCGAGGACCCCGGCCGGCGCCGGCTCGGCACCATTCCAGCCACGGTAGTGCGCGACCGCGTCCGAGGCGGCCAAGGTTGGGCAGAGGGCGATGTTGCGGTCGTGCATCGTCTTGAAGATCGCCGGAGTGCCGCCATAGCCATGTTCGATCGTGTCGACGCCTGCAGCGATCGCGCGCCGCATGCCTTCTGCGGTGACACTGTGTGCGGCTACCCGGCGGCCGGCGTCGTGGGCAGCCGCGACCGCCGCGCTCATCTCGGCCTGCGACAGCGTCGGCCGGCTGCTGTCGTCGCCTTGATAGTGATAATCGGCGTAGAGCTTTATCAAGCCGGCCCCGCCGGCGATCTGGTCGCGAACGGCGCGGACGATCTCGTCGACGCCGCTGACTTCCTGCGCGCCCTGCGGCACCGCCACGCCCGGCTCGAAGCCCTTTGGACCATAAGCGCCGCGCGCGACGATCGCCCGTGTCGCGACGATCATGCGTGGCCCCGGGACGATGCCCTTGTCGATCGCCTGCTTGAGGCCAGCGTCGGCATAGCCGGCCCCCTCGGTGCCGAGATCGCGTTCGCTGGTGAAGCCGGCCAGCAGCGTCGCGCGCGCGTGCACGACGGCGCGCGCAGTCCTGAGCGCCAGCGGCTCGTGCAGCACCTGCTCGTCCCACGGCGTTTCGTTGTAGGGATGGAGGAAAAGGTGCCCGTGGCCCTCGATCATGCCCGGCATCAGCGTCGTTCCCGGCAGCGCGACGACGCGAGTGCCGGCCGGCGTAGGCAGATGAGGACCGACCGCGGCGATGCGGTCGGCGTCGACGAGGACCTCCCAACCCGCGTGCGACGCGGTTGTGACGCCATCGAACACCCGCTCCGGCCGCAGCAGGATCGGCTCCGCGGCGACGGGCGCCGCCAGCAGGAGCGCCGCGGCGCAAAGGAGATACTTCATGGGGCTTCCTTGCGGACGGGACGGACGGCGAATAGCGTTGTGCCATGGATAGACTGGCCCGGCGCGTCGCGGAATGGCTCTTGCCACTCGTCTTGGCGGGTGCCGTCCATGCCGCCCAACCGAACCGCCTCGAGCAGCAGGCGGCGCTGGTGACCATTACCCGCGACGACTGGGGCATCGCCCATGTCAGCGCCGCGACCGATGCGCAGGCGGTGTTCGGCGCGATGTACGCGCAGGCCGAGGACGATTTCCCGCGCATCGAGGCCAATTACCTGACCGCGCTCGGTCGGACCGCCGAGGCCGACGGCGAAACGGCGATCTGGCAGGACCTTCGCCAGCGGCTCTACGTCGATCCAGCCGCGCTGCAGCGCGAGTATCGCACCAGCCCGGCGTGGCTGCGCAAGCTGATGGATAGCTGGGCCGACGGCCTCAATTACTATCTCGCGACGCATCCTGCGGTGCATCCACGCGTGCTGACGCGGTTCGAACCGTGGATGGCGCTGAGCTTCACCGAGGGCAGCATCGGCGGCGACATCGAGCGAATCCCGTTGTCGGGCGTGCAAGCTTTCTACGGCGGTACGCCGGTGGCGGCTTCGGCCGCGGAAACCGGGGCCCAGCCCGAGGAGCCACGCGGGTCGAACGGCATCGCCATCGCGCCTCAGAACACCGTCGCCGGGCGCGCCTTGCTGCTGATCAACCCGCACACAAGCTTCTACTTCCGCGCCGAGCTGCAGATGACGAGCGGCGAGGGGCTGAACGCGTATGGCGCGGCGACGTGGGGGCAGTTCTTCATCTACCAGGGGTGGAACGCTAGCACTGGCTGGATGCACACCACGTCCGGCGTCGACAATGTCGACGAGTTCGCCGAAACCATCGTCAGCCACGGCGCCGCGCGCTTCTACCGCTACGGCGCCGCGCTGCGAGCGGTGGAGACAGTGCCGCTCACGATCGCCTACCGGGCCGCCGACGGCAGCATGAAACAGCGGACGTTCGTCACCTTCCGCACTCACCACGGGCCGGTCACGCGTGCCGAAGGGGGACGGTGGATCGCCACTGCGCTGATGTGGCGCCCGGTACCCGCGCTCGAGCAGAGCTTCCTGCGCACCAAGCAGGCCGACCTCGCCGGCTACCTCAAGGTCGCTGAGCTGCAGGCGAACAGCTCGAACGGGACCCTGTTTGCCGACCGGGCGGGCGAGATCGCCTACCTCCACCCGCAGTTCGTGCCGCGCCGCGCCGACCGCTTCGACTATAGCCACCCCGTCGACGGCGCCGATCCCGCAACCGACTGGCAAGGCCTGTACCCGATTGCCTCGCTGCCGAACGCGATCCGGCCGCCGGTCGGCTGGGCGTTCAACACCAACGATGAGCCGTGGGGTGCCGCCGGCCCGGACAGCCCGCGGCGCGGCGACTATCCCCGCTACATGGACACGGCCGGCGAGAACGACCGCAGCCGCCACGCGACAGCGTTGCTCACCGGCCGTCATGACTTCACCCCCGAGCAGTTGCGCCTCGCCGCCTTCGACAGCCATCTGCCCGGCTTCGCGCGGCTCCTGCCGACCCTGTTCGCCGCGTACGACGCGCTGCCCGCAACCGACCCGCGGCGGAAAACTTTGGCTGGACCGCTGGGCCTGCTGCGGCGGTGGAACGACCGCTGGGCGACCGGCGACACCGCCACCTCGCTCGCCGTCTATTGGGGCGATGCGCTGTGGCACGACGTCGGCAGCTTCGCCAAGGCGGAGCGGATCAACGTGTCCGACTATATCCTGACCCGCGTCACGGCCGCCGACAAGCTGGCAGCGCTGCAGCAGGCGGCAGACCGGCTTGCCCGCGACTTCGGCAGCTGGGAGGTGCCGTGGGGCACGATCAACCGCTTCCAGCGCCTCGACGACAGCATCGTCGGGCATTTCGACGACGCGAAGGCCAGCCTGCCGGTCGGCTTCACCTCGGCGCAATGGGGTTCGCTCGCCTCTTTCGGTGCGAGGCCGTATGCGAATACCAGGAAATACTATGGCAGCAGCGGCAACAGCTTCGTGGCGATCGTCGAGTTCGGCCCGCGCGTCGAGGCTTGGGCGGTCACCGCCGGCGGCGAGAGCGGCGATCCCGCCTCGCGTCACTTCAATGACCAGGCCGAACGCTACACCACAGGCAATCTCCGCCCGGTCTATTTCTGGCCCGATGAACTAAGCGCTCATGTCGAACGGCGTTATCATCCCGGCGAGTAAGCGGGGCGGAGCCGGACTGCAATAAACCGGTGACGGCAGTTGCATGTCCCTATGTCGACCCACGTCGACGTGACGGTCCGCCCGCCTTCACAAGGCGTCAGCAAAGCCCCGGGAATGCAGGGATAAATCCCGCCGCGTCCCGCTCGGCTCCCGGATTATCCGGGACCTGCTGACTGGTTGGTGCGGCCAAGAAGACTCGAACTTCCACGGCCTTTCGGCCACAACGACCTCAACGTTGCGCGTCTACCAGTTCCGCCATGGCCGCACGACCATCATGTCCGGATGCTTGCTCCGGCCGGTAGGAGCGCGCGATTAGCAGAGGCGATCGCACGACGCAACCGGTGTCGCAGCGGCATTGTCGCAGCGCTGAACCTTTCGACCCAAAAGCGGTTAGCCCGCTCGACCCCATTCCAGGAGCTAACATCATGGATTCGTACGATAACGGACCTTCCCGCCGCCAAGTCGTCGGTGCCGCCGGCATCGGCCTCGCCGCAATGGCCGCTCCTGCGGTAGCACAAACGGGCGGTGGCGGCGGCGGCGGCACCGGCCCGGCCAAGATCAGCGACCCGCGCAACAAATACCCCAAGCCACCGTTCAAGGACCAGAAGCAGCCGTGGCCCGGGCTGCAGTCGAAGATGGACCCGGTCCCCGACTGCGGCGAGACGAGCTACAAGGGCTCGGGCCGCCTTGCCGGGCGCAAGGCGCTGATCACCGGCGGCGACAGCGGCATCGGCCGTTCGGCGGCGATCGCCTATGCCCGCGAAGGCGCTGACGTCGCGATCAACTACTACCCAAGCGAGGAATCCGACGCCCGGGAGGTCATCGACTTGATCCACCGCGAGGGCCGCAAGGGGATCGCGATCCCGGGTGACCTGCGCGACGCCGCCTTCTGCCGCCACCTCGTCGACGTCGCCGTCAAGGGCCTTGGCGGGCTCGACATCGTCGTCAACAACGCCGGGCGCCAGCAGAGCCAGAAGTCGATCCTCGACATCACCGACGAGGCGTTCGACGCGACGATGAAGACCAACATCTACGCCCCCTTCCACATCATCAAGGCGGCGCTGCCCCACCTGCCGCCGGGCGCCGTCATCATCGGCACGACGTCGGAGCAGGCCTACGACCCGTCGGAGGACCTGTACGACTATGCCCAGACCAAGGCGGCGACGATGAACTACGTCAAGAGCCTGGCGAAGCAGCTCGCGCCGAAGGGCATCCGCGTCGTCGGCATCGCCCCCGGGCCGTTCTGGACCCCCCTCCAGGTCTCGGGCGGCGCCCAGCCCGAGAAGCTCGTCAAGTTCGGCGGCACCGCCCCCGCCGGACGCCCCGGCCAGCCCGCGGAGATCGCGGGACTGTTCGTCCGCGCCGCCGAGGACGACGGCAGCTACACCACCGGCAACGTGCTCGGCGCCGGCGGCGGCCAGGGCCAGCCGTAAAGGGGGGAGCCGTAGCGCCCGGACAGTCCCATAGCGCTCGTCATCCCCGCGAAAGCGGGGACCCCTCTCCCGGGTTCAGGAGATGGGTCCCCGCCCACGCGGGGATGACGCGTTCTGATGGCCCCCGATCACCTATGCCTCCCGCCAATAAGCTCTCGATAAACACCCCTCCTTCCCAACCACGCACCGCCTAAGTTCAAAATAAGTTCACACAAACGCCGGTGCTTTTGCGCTCTCCCCGCCGCTCGCACCTGCACCTCGGCGCCGGATCGCAGCCGCGGCCAACGTCCGGATATCGTCGTCGAGATCGGCCATCGACGCTGCGTCGTCGAGATCGAGGTCGGTCAGTTCCTCGCCCATGACGTCGAACCAGCGTTCGGCGCGAAGCTCGTCGCGGTCGTGCAGCGCGGTCAGTTCGGCCTGCGTCGGGCCGTTGTCGGGGCCGGTGCCGTCGTCGATCAGCGGGACGACCGCGTCCTCGCCGGTTTCGAGCGCCTCGCTATAGGCGTCGATCGCGGCGGCATAGGCGATTGCCGGGTCGGGCATCGGGCGGCGCGCGCCGTCGGCAGCGGGAGCGCCGGCGACCGGCTGGAGATGCTCGAGCAGCGCGATCAGCAGGCGGTCGCTGTAGATCACCTTGGTCCCGATGATCGCGCCGCGATACATGATCGGCTGCGTCACCCCGCGCGTCACCCGCGCCATCGCGAGTTCACGGATGGCATGATACGCCATCGCCGAAGCCGCCCGCCAGCCAAAAGCGAACGGCCCGGCGGCGTCGCGCGCGCGCAGGCGATACGCCGACGACGGCGACATATCGACGGCGGCCGCCGCCTGCTCGACATTGCCGCACGCCGCGAGTTCCTCGAGAAAGCCGAACTGCCGCTCGGTCGTCCACCCGTCGCTGCGCGTGGCGCGGGGGGTGGGCGAGGGCGCTTCGTCGGACGTGTAGGACATTGTACCGCTCCTGTTTAGAACGGGAGATCAGCTAACCAGATAAGTCCTACAAGTCAAGCGCAGACTGAGTGCGACGGCTAGAAGAAGCCCAACACAGCCAGAAAAGCGCTGCGACAGTCTTGAAATAAATCTGCCTTATGACGAAGCGACCGAGAGCGTCTCATGACGAGCATGATAGCTTCACGACGAAAAATCTTCCGTCTCCGGCATGGGCTTCCTTGGCAAAGGCAACTCGATCGTAGTTAGTGCAAACATCGCTTGATAAATATCATGCAAAACTATTGTGTTTAGAGTAACGACAATTATACAGGAAGCGTAGGTAAGTGCCAGCCAGCTTGAATGACCTGCAAACGCTCCCTTCAATAATAATGCAATCGCGGCGGTCACAAATGCCCAAAACAGAACCCAAGCGTTTCCGTTGATCTCCTCGCGCACGTCATCGGCCGCAGATCTGGTGCCGGGCGCAGATCCGATGAGAAGACGATTCAGCGTTAAATGCATGTTGGCGACCGACGCGAATGTTATCGTGAGAATCACTACTAAAAGCGCCAGTAGATCGATAGACATTGCTTCGGTGAGGAAGCTATTTTCTGTAAGCCAACGCGGTCTTCCTATGGAAATGCCTATAAGCGTGGCGGCGACGCATATCAGAAAAGTGTACCTTATTGACTTCATTGCCCGAATAACCGGCTCGCAAGGCGTCCCATAAACGCAGGGTGTACCGGTGTCGGAAGCTCATCGTCTGGGACCTCGCTGATCACGCGTGATCGCGCGGAAGAGTATAAGATGCGGTTTGAGCCGTCCCTAACTTCCGCCTCACCAGCGCCACTAAGGGCAATCTCGGCGCTCGCCGTCAAAAGCGGCGTGTCTGGCTTCATCTTGCCCGGCTCTGCACGATAGACGTGTTGCTGCGAGTCTGGGTTCGCCTCGCCTTGAACCTCTTTGACGAACGCGTGGACCTTATCGATGGCACCTAAAGCATTGGGGGGAACGAAGGTGAAAACGATTTTCGCGATTTCCGCCCGTCTTTCTCGGATGACGTTCCAATACACCGCCTCATTGTCAAAATACTCGATATGGGCGCGCCAGTCATTTATTTCAGATTTTTGCAGTAGATGATCCAAGAAAGACGAAAGCATTAGCTTAGATGATCCAAGGCGCTGATTAATCTCGACCCAAGCAATTTGCTGGGAATCTACCGATACTATAACCAGAGCGCTTTCGAAGTTCTCTGCATTATAAGGCTCTAGACTCTCATCATGCAATTCAACTGGACGCTCACGCTTGAAGATGCCGCCCACATATCCGGCTGGGGCTTTGATCGGTTCATAAGAAAGTCGTCGCTGTGTTCGCGCGTGCAAAAAGGTTCGCGTCTCCGAAAACGCTGCGACAAGGTGATCCGACCGACCGCGCTTTGGTCCCGCACCTCCGCCTTGATCAGCAAGCGGTGCAGATTCTAGACGCGCGAGATTGATCCGCATCTTTTCGAATTTAGCCACTTTGCCCCCCAGCAATCACGTTGGACGGAGGCTAGGGGGAGCGAGGGCTAATCGTCAAATATCGAGGCCACGTCTGACCTGCCGGATAGCCCTAATCAGCCAATCATCGCGTCCGCCGGCTTCGACTGTAGCTGGATGTAATTCTGCAGGCCCATGCGCGCGATCATGTCGAACTGGTGTTCGAGGTAGTCGACGTGCTCCTCCTCGTTGTCGAGGATGCGCTTGAACAGGTCGCGGCTGATATAGTCGCGGACGAGCTCGCAATGCGCGATCGCGTCGCGGAGGAGGGGGATCGCGTCGTTTTCGAGCGCGAGGTCGGCCTTGAGGACGACGGTCTCGCCGATCCGCCGGCCGGGCAGCTGGACGTCGGGCAGGCCGTCGCCGAACCGGATGCGCGCGGTCAGCCGGCCGGCGTGCTGCCGGGCTGGGCGGCGGGGGTGGCGGGGATCACCGCCGTCGCCCACGGCGCCACCACCGTCCAGCCGAGCGTTTCATAGAGCGCGCGGCCGTTGGCGGTGGCGGTCAGGACTTCGCGCTCGCCCGTCCGCCGGTGCTCGCCGAGCGCGGCCATGACGACGCGGCCGAGCCCGCGGCGGCGGTGCGCCTCGGCGGTGACGATCTGGTCGTAGATGAAGACGCCGTCGTGCCGCGCCGCGCGGCCGTCGTCATCACCACCGACTCGCTGGCGAGCGTCCAGCGCGGGGAAAGGTGCGCCATCAGTTCGGCTCCGGACGCGGCGAGCTTGAGCAGGATGCGCGGCTCGTGGACCGTGCGGCCGAGCCCGGTCAGGCCGTGGTTGTGGCTGGCGAAGACGTGGCGCCGGACCTCGTCGGCCAGCCCGGTGTCGACCCGCCAGCCGCCGCTGTCCTCGATCGGCAGCGGCAGCCCCCGGGCGAGCGAGCGGGCGTGGAGCCACGCGCCGATGAGGTGCGGATCGATCATCTCAGGCGAAGTCGGCGCGGTTGACCGGGTCGCCGGTGGTGACGGTGAAGCTCCGCCCGACGACCTGGGTGTCGATCATTGCGGCGAGCCCCTCGCGGGTTTGCGCGAGGAAGCGGCGGTTGTCGCTCGCCTGCCGCCCGACGACGATGGCGAAAGCGGGGACGCCCTTGTCGTGGACGACGGTGAACGCCTCGACCGTCGCGGCGCCGTCGGGGGTCTCGGTGAAGCCGGGGCCGGGCTCGGCGTCGATTTCGGCCTGGTACACGGCGGGGTCGGTGCGGCTCCATGCGCCTGCTGTCGGGCGGGCCGAATAGACGCCGAAGCTCGACTTGGTCAGGTAGCCGCCGTTGGCGAAGACCAGCCCCCAGGCGTCGCGCTCGCTGCGGCAGCGCGCGACCATCTCGGCGATGCCGTGCATCGAGTAGTTGTTCCCCGGGCCGCCGAAGTACGGCAGGCCGCCGGTTAGCGTCAGCCCGCGCGGGTCGTCATGGGCGAGCCCGATCATGTCGGCGGCGATCTCGACCGCGACCGGGAAGCACGAATAGAGTTCGATCGCGCGCAAGTCGCCGACGCCGATCCCGGCATGGGCGAGGGCGTGCGCCGCGCCAATGCGGATCGACGGCGAGGTGCTCAGGTCGACGCGGTCGCTGACGAGGATATGCTCGTGGGTGTCGGCGCAGCCGTGGAGGTAGACGCGCTTGTCGTGGGGTACCCCGGCAGCGTCGGCGGCGGCGGTCGACATCATCACCAAGGCGGCGGCCTGGTCGACGAACATGTTCGAATTCAGATACTTGGTGTACGGATAGGCGATGTAGCGGTTGCCGTCGGTCGGGGTGATGAGTTCGGCGGCGCTGCGCTCGACCGGGAGCGCGGCATAGGGATTGGCGGCGGCGACGCGGGTGAACCCCGCCATCAGCTCGCCGATCCGCTCGCGGTGCCCGACCGGCGTGTCACCGTAGCGCGCCGCGACCGCGCTTTCGAACAATGGATAGACCGCGACCGGGAGCGCGACGCCGTGGGCGATCTCGTGGCGGCTGACGAGGCGGGTCTCGGGGCCGAGGCTGTCGGGCTCGCCGCCGGGGTCGTCGGACCAGTCGAGCGATATCCCCGCCTTCGCCGCGTGCGCCTGCGTCCGCAACGCCTCGACCCCGGCGAGCAGGACCGCGTCCGCCTCACCGTTGGCGATCCTCTCGGCCATCAGGTTGACCAGCATCTGCGGCGTGTTGCCCCCAACCGGGCCATACAGGCAGGTCCGCGGCGACGCCCCGATCCGGCTGGCGACCGACTTCGGCAAATTGGCGTAGCGCCCGAACGGCGAGGCAAATGCGGGCGACGAGTCGGCGAACAGGCGGACGACCGCGACCGTATCGAGGGCGATCCCCGCACCCCCGCTATCGGCGAGCGCCGCCGCCGCGACCCGGGCGAGCAGGTCGAGCGGCGATCCGGCATCGGCGGGAGCGGACTCGCGGTCGGTGAACTGCACGACGCCGACGAGGACAGGAGTGCGGGGGTCGATCATGCGCGGGCCTTCGACGCGGACGGGAGCACTCCGTATATCGCGCGCAAACACCGTGCTGCCGAGTCATTCGCGCAACCGCCGTAATTTCCCGCGATTGAGCGCTTTTCCGGCACCCAAGCGCGAGGGCTTTGGCACCCTCGAGTCGTTGCCTGCACAGTGCTTTGTGCGAGTGACCGGCGATGGCGACGATGCAGCGGCAGACGGTCGCGAAGGCACAGGCCGAGGCGATGCGGTTGTGTTTCAATGGGTATTGGCGGCAGCAGGCGGGCGACCAGCCGGCGGCGCTGGCGCTCTACGCGCAGGCCGTCGAGCTTGCCCCCGGCGACCCGAATATCCTGACGACCGCCGGTGATGCGCTGCGCTTTACCGGCCAGCTCGACGGGGCGCTGGCGCTGCTCGACCGGGCGATCGCGCTCGATCCGACGATGGTCGCGGCGTGGTTCGGGCGGGCCCTCGCGCTCGACTCCAGCGGGCGGCTCGAGGAGGCGCGGGCGAGCTATGCCCGCGTCGCCGAGCTGTCGCCGACGACCGCATCGGGGTTCGCCGGGCTCGCGGCGATGGAGTTCCTGCTGGGCGAGTTCGATGCCGCGCGCGACCACGCCGACCGCGCGCTCCGCCTCGCCCCCGGCGACGCGATGACGGTGATGACGGTCGCGCGCTGCGACATGGCGGGCGGACGCCACGCCGCCGCCGCCGACCGGTTGCGCGGCTTCATCGGCCAGAACGACATCGCCGCCGACGACGCGATCGTCGCGCTCGGCCTGCTCGGCGACGCCTTCGATGCGATGGGCCGGACCGACGCGGCGTTCGATACCTATGCCCGCGCCAACGCCCGTTTCGTCGAGCGCTACGGCGGCCACGATGCTGCGCCGGCGGCGCGGGCCGAGGTCGAGGCGATCGACGCCGCGGTGGCGCGGCTGGCACCGGGAGCGCTCGCCGGAGCCGCGCCGCCGGTTCCCGGCGAGGCGGCGCGGCACATCTTCCTGCTCGGCTATCCGCGATCGGGGACGACGCTGACTGAGCAGGTGCTGGCGACGGTGCCGGGGGTAACGACGCTCGAGGAGTCGCCGACGCTCGGCGCCGCGGCGGGGTTCCTGTCGCCGGGCGGCATCGCGGCGCTGGCGACCCTGACCGACGACCAGGCGGCGCTGTTGCGCGCCGACTATTGGGCGCGGGTCGCGGCGGCAGGGGTTGATGTTGCCGGGACCACCTTCGTCGACATGGACCCATTCAAGGCGCCATCGCTGCCGCTGATCGCGCGGCTGTTCCCGCAGGCCAAGGTCGTCGTCGTCCAGCGCGACGCCCGCGACGTCGTCTGGAGCTGCTTCCGGCGCAGCTTCGTCTATTCGCCGGTGACGATCGAATTCACCTCGCTGCCGCGCCTCGCCGAGCATTATGGCGCGGTGATGCGGCTGATCCGCCGCTGCCTCGAGACGCTGCCGCTCGACGCGCACGTCCTGACCTACGAGGACCTCGTCCACGATTTCGACAGCGCGACCCAGCGGCTGTGCGCCTTCGCCGGGCTGCCGTGGTCGCCGAGCCTGCGCGACTTCGCCCGCACCGCAAGCACCCGCCCGGTCAAGACCGCGAGCGCCCACCAAGTGCGACGCCCGCTGTTCGATGGGTCGGGGCAGTGGCGGAAGTACGCGGCGCAGCTGGGGCCGGTGCTGCCGGCGTTGGCGGAGTGGGTCGCCTAACCGAAATTGTCATCCCGGCGAAGGCCGGGACCCATGATCACCGTCTGTCGAGATCATGGGCCCGGCCTTCGCCGGGATGACAGCAATTTGGTAAATGATAGGCGCGTTTAGCGGATCAACTCGATCGTCACGCCGAGGTCGAGGTCGCCCCACGCGCGGTCGGCGGTGAGGACGGTCGCACCAAGGCGCTGGCCGAGCGCGATACAGGCGCGGTCGCCAAACGACAGGCCCTTCGCGCGGGTCGAGAGACGCATACGCCCGGCAGCGATGGCGAGGCCTTCGTCGAAGGAGACGACCGTCACGTCCGCGTCTTCGATTTCAATGTCGGAGTCGGCGTCTGGAACGCCCCGCTCCTGCAACTTGGCGACGACCTCGCTCAGGTTGACTGCTGAAATCATCGCGCGCCCGAGCACGGCTTCCACCCGGTCGACCCCCGGCTCCTCGAGCATTGCCGCGAGCAGCGCAGACGAGTCGAGGACGTAGACCATCTCACTCACGCGCGGATTCAGCCCGGCGCTCGGCGATCAATTCATCGGCGAGCGAAACACCCTCGGGAATATAGCGCCGCAACCGCGCGGCGATGCGTTTGAAGGTGCCGCGTCGCGGCCGGATGCGAAGATCGCCGTCGACGATGTCCATGCGGACTTCGTCACCATCGGCGAGCTGGAGTTCGCGGCGAACTTCCGCCGGAATTTGCAGGCGCCCGCCGCTGACGAGCTTGCCGTGATACATATAGGGGTCGCGGGGGGGCATGCCTGACATGCGGGGTCCGATCTGTAGGTTGGGTCGAACCATACAGATTGCAAAAGTGTCGAGCAAGGCAGGGGGTCGCGGCAAAGCCGCGCCGTCGGTCGGCACACGGCGGGAAGGTCGCCGTGGCCGCCGGCCGGGCTCGCGCGTGTCGGCGCGTAAGGAGGTAAACGCGAAGGTGCGTTTCCCTCCTTACGCTTGCCGCGCTGCGCCTAGTTATACCGTCGCAGCTCATCCTTCGCGATCGAAGCGCGATGGACCTCGTCCGGGCCGTCCGCGAGCCGTAGCGTGCGCTGCTGGGCATACCCGCTCGCCAGCCCGAAGTCCTGGCTGACGCCGCCGCCGCCGTGCGCCTGGATCGCCATGTCGTGGATCATGCAGCTCATGTTCGGCGCGACGACCTTGATCATCGCGATCTCGCGCTTGGCTGCCTTGTTGCCGACGGTGTCCATCATGTACGCCGCCTTGAGCGTCAGCAGGCGGGCCTGCTCGATGGCGATGCGGGCGTCGGCGATGCGCTCGTGCCAGATCGACTGCTCGCTGATCGGCTTGCCGAAGGCGACGCGCGACTTCAGTCGCTTGCACATCTTCTCGAGCGCGCGCTCGGCGGCGCCGATGCTGCGCATGCAGTGGTGGATGCGGCCCGGCCCGAGGCGCCCCTGCGCGATTTCGAAGCCCGCGCCCTCGCGCAGGACGATGTTCGACGCCGGCACGCGGACGTTGTCGAGGATCACCTCGTAATGCCCGTGCGGCGCGTCGTCATAGCCGAACACCTTCAACGCGCGGACCTTGACGATCCCGGGGGAGTCGAGCGGCACGAGGATCTGCGACTGCTGGAGGTGCTTCGCCGCATTGGTGTCCGACTTGCCCATGACGATCGCGAGGGCGCAGCGCGGGTCGCCGACACCGCTCGACCACCACTTGCGGCCGTTGACGACATAATCGTCACCGTCGCGGACGATGCTCGTCTCGATGTTGGTCGCGTCCGACGAGGCGACGGCGGGCTCGGTCATCAGGAACGCCGAGCGGATCTGGCCGTCCATCAGCGGGCGCAGCCACTGCGCCTTCTGCGCCTCCGAGCCGTAGGTGCGGAGGACTTCCATGTTGCCGGTGTCGGGGGCGGAGCAGTTGAACACCTCCGACGACCAGCCGGCGCGGCCCATTTCTTCGGCGAGCGGGGCGTACTCGAGGTTGGTCAGGCCGGGGCCCTTCCACTCGGCGGTGTCGTGCTCGGAGATGTTGAGGAACAGGTTCCACAAGCCGGCGGCGCGCGCGACGGGCTTGAGTTCCTCGATCACCGGGATGACCTTCCAGCGCTCGCCCTCGGCGCCTTCCTGCTCGTAGCGCGCCTCGTTCGGGTAGATATGTTCGTCCATGAAGCTGCGCAGTTTGTCGATCAGAGCCTTCGACTTGTCGCTGTAGTCGAACATCATGGCCGTCTCTCCCTCATTATGGTTCGGTCCAGATGTCATGCGCGGCCGATCTAATCCAGCGCGAACACAGATATTTCGTACCGAGGGTGACCGGCGCCCCGGCGTGGCGGGTCATCGGGTCGGGGCGCCCGGCGGCGTCGAGCGTGGCGAAGACGATGGCATCGCCGGTCCTTGGCGCGACGCTCAGGCCGGTCTCGCTGAACACCGTCGCGCCGCCAGTAAAGCCGTCGTTGAGGTAGGTCAGCACCGTCACCGCGCGCTGGTTGGCGAGGCCGGGGACGGTGTCGAGGTGCGGGCGATACTCGTCGCCGGGGCGGTAGCGGAGGACCGCGAGCGGCTCGACGCGGTCGATCCCGGTGTTGCTCGCGGCGGCGATCCGCAGCCCGATCGCGCGAATTGCGAGGTCCTCGTCCAGCGGTCCGAAGCTCATCGCCCCGGCGCGGCGGACGGGGTCGGCGGTGGCGCGGCCCGAGCGCGGGTCGACGACGAGCGACGGCGCGATGCCCGGCTCGGCGGCGGTGATCAGCCAGTCGCACTCGGCGGCGCTGAGCAGCCCGGGAAAGCGGACGACGTCGGGCGAGGCGGACAGGCGTTCTGGCGCGGGCAGGGGCCGGTCGAGGGCGCGGACGAGGCCGAGTTCGGCGCGCGACCGAGGGTCGGTCACCGCCGCGCGCTCGAGCAGGGCGGTCGCGGCGTCCCAGTCAGCCGGGCCGCACGCGCTGTTGCCGGTGATCCGCGCGAGCAGGGTCAGCGCCGGCAGATGCCCGGCATCGGCGACGCGGGCGAGCAGCGCCTTTGCTGCGGCCGGATCGCGCGGGCCGTCGAGGCCGAACAGCTTCCACGCCGCCGTCGTCATCGTCGCCTCGGCATCGCCGCGCGCGACCGCGGCTGCGACGAGGGCGTGTGCCTCGGCCTCGCGCCCGGCATTCGCCAGCGCCTCGGCCTGCGCCATGACGGTCGCGCCCGCCATCAGCGGGCGAAGACGAGGTCGAGGCGCTCGGCGTTCGCCGGATAGTTCGCCGCGGTCGAGTTGAACGGCGCCTGGCTGTGCGGCGGCAGCGACACCACCGGCGGCGCGATCCGCCAGCGATAGGCGAGCTTCCCCGCCGGATCGACCAGCCGCGCCTCGATCGCCGGGACCGGCACGACGTTCGCCGTCGGATTGGCGATCGTGCCCGCAAGGACGAGCACCGCGCCGCCGTTGGCGAGGTGGCGGCGCTCACCCGCAACGGTGATCGTCAGCGGCGACGGCGGCACCGGCACCGGATGGACCAGCGCGTCGAGCCGGTCGCCGACGAGGGGAATCTTCGTCAGGTCGAGCGGTGGCAGGTCGATGTGCGGCAGCGTGATCTTGGGAAGCGCGATCTTGCGCGGGTCGATCGCGGCGGTGTCGATCGCGGGCAGGGTGATCGCCGGCAGGCCGAGCGCCGCCGGGTCGGGCAGGCCGAGGCGCGCCGGGGTGAAGGTCTTCGCCGGGGCGAACTCGACCACCGCCAGCGCGCCGAGCGCGACGACGAGCAGCAACGGCACGATCCACCGCCACCGCCGGGGGCTGCGCTCGACCTCGCGGTCGGGGAGGCGCTGGCGGTAGGCACCGATGGTTTCGGCCGGAGGTTCGTCGATGATTGCGGCGCGGTCGGGGGCGAAGGCGGTATGCAAGCCCGCGGCCGGGTCGGCTGCGCCCGTCGTCCCGTCGGACGATGGTGTCGCCGCGAACGACGATGGTGCCTCGAACGGCAGGTCGGGCTCGCGGTCCACCGGCGGCGCAGCCTCGGGGAAGGCGGTCCAGCCGTGGCCGCACGCGGCACAGCGCACGCTCCGCCCCTCGGGCGGGACCGCTTCGTCGGGCAGGCGGTAGCGTTTGCTGCACGCGGGGCAGGTGGCGATCATGGTTGATGAGTAGCGCGAGGGACGGGGCGGGGACAATCCTTCCTTCATCCGGCTTTGCGCGGGGGAGGCGCTTCTTAATCTTCCCCGCCTTCGGGGGAGGGGGACCATGCCCTTGCATGGTGGAGGGGGCTTCCGCACCGAACCTCGGCGCGGACCGCCCCCTCCACCATCGCAAGAGCGACGGTCCCCCTCCCCCGCAAGAGCGAGGGAGGATTTAGTTGCCCCGCGCCCGCCCCGCCGCCATAGCCTTCGACATCATGCACGACATCAAAGTCATCCGCGCCGACCCGGTAGCCTTCGACGCGGGACTCGCGCGGCGGGGCATGGCTGAGCAGTCAGAGACGCTGCTAAAATTTGATACCGACATCCGCGGCTATAAGAACACCGAGGAGATGGAAGCCGCCGCGGTGAAAGAAGCAGCGCGCGAAATTGGTCGCGCGAAAGCGGCTCGCGATGAAGCGTTGGCGGATGAGTTGATTCAAAAGGCTGGACTGCGGGAAGCAATGAGCGGCGCGCTGGTCACGATGCGATTGACGGCAGAGGCGGCGCTGAGCGATCACCTTGCCTCCCTCCCCAACATCTCCGCCCTCGACGTCCCCGATGGCCTCGACGAATCCGGCAACGTCGTCGTCCACACGCGCGGCACACCCCCCGCCTTCGACTTCACCCCCCGCGAACACGACACCCTCGCGCTGAAGTTCGGCTACGACCCCGACACCGCCGCGACCATCGCCGGTGCGCGCTTCGCCGTCCTCAAGGGCCCGCTCGCCCGCCTCCACCGCGCGCTCGGCCAGTTCATGATCGACCGGCATGTCGAGACCGGCGGTTTCACCGAGGTCGCGCCGCCGCTGCTGGTTCTCGAAAAGGCGGTGTTCGGCGCCGGGCAACTGCCCAAGTTCGCCGACGATTTGTTCAAGACGACCGACGGGCGCTACCTGATCTCGACCGCCGAGGTGTCGCTGACCAACCTCGTCCGCGAGAAGATCGTCGACGCCGCCGACCTGCCGCTGCGCTTCACCGCGCTGACGCCGTGCTTCCGCTCCGAGGCCGGGTCGGCCGGGCGCGACACGCGCGGGCTGATCCGCCAGCATCAGTTCGACAAGGTCGAGCTCGTCGCGATTGTCGCCGATGCCGAGGCGGCGGCCGCCGAACACGAGCGCATGACCGCGCACGCCGAGGCAATCCTCGACGCGCTCAAGCTCCCGTATCGCCGCATGCTGCTGTGCGCCGGCGACATGGGGTTTTCGGCGCGCAAGACCTACGACCTCGAGGTCTGGCTGCCGGGGCAGGGCGCGTATCGCGAGATTTCGAGCTGCTCCGACTGCGGCGACTTCCAGGCGCGGCGGATGGATGCGCGCTACAAGACCAAGGGCGAGAAGGGGACGCGCTTCGTCCACACCCTCAACGGCTCGGCGCTCGCGGTCGGGCGGACGCTGGTCGCGGTGATCGAGAATTACCAGCGGGCGGATGGGTCGGTCGCGGTGCCCGAGGTGTTGGCGCCGTACATGGGCGGGGTGAAGGAACTGGTGCCGGGTTGAGCACTTCCCCTCCCCTTCAGGGGAGGGGCGAGAGACGGCGCGCTTGCGCCGGCCCGGGGGTGGGGCAATCACGGGCTCGGTGCTTGCGGCGACTGCCCCACCCCCGACCCCTCCCCTGAAGGGGAGGGGAGCAGAAAGAGAGACACGATGCGCATTCTCCTGACCAACGACGACGGTATCGAGGCCCCCGGGCTCGTCGCGCTCGAGGCGATCGCGCGCGAATTGTCCGACGACGTCTGGGTTGTCGCTCCGGCCGATGAGCAGTCGGGGACCGGGCATAGCCTGACGCTGACCGCGCCGATCCGGCTGCGCAAGCTCGGCGACAAGCGCTTCGCCGTGCGCGGGACGCCGACCGACAGCGTGATGATGGCGATCGGTCATGTGATGAAGGACCACCGCCCCGACCTGCTGCTGTCGGGGGTCAATCGCGGCCCCAACATGGCCGAGGACGTGACCTATTCGGGGACCGTCTCGGCGGCGATGGAGGGGTGCCTTGCCGGCGTCCGCTCGATCGCGCTGAGCCAGGCGATGGGCGATTATACCGTCGGCAACGAAGACTTCAGCCCGGCGATCAAGCACGGTGCGGAGATCGTCCGGCGGCTGGGCGGCACCGACTGGCCGGCCGGCGTGCTGATGAACGTCAACTTCCCGGCGGGCGAGGCGAAGGGCGTCCGCGTCGCCGAACAGGGGTTCCGCGACTATGGCAACATCAACATCGTCGGGCGGACCGACCCGCGCGGCTTCCCCTATTTCTGGTTCGGCTATGGCCGCGAGATCGAGACGCCGCGCCATGCCACCGACCTCGAGGCGGTGCGCGGCGGCTGGGTATCGGTGACGCCGCTCCACCTCGACCTGACGCATTACCCGACGATGGCGGCGTTGCGCGAAGCGATGGCGGGGCTCGAATAATCATGCGCCGGGCGGCGGTCCTTCTCACCGCCGGGCTGCTCGCCGGATGCGGCGGGCGGGTGGCAACCACGCGCTCGTACCCCGCGCCCGTGCCACGTCCGGTGGTGGTGACGCCCGCCGTCGCGCCCGCGCCGAAGCCGCCGTGGCAGGCGCACAAGGTCGTCACCGACGCGGTCACGGTCCCGGGCGGCCGCATCCACACCGTCAAATACGGCGAGACCGGCATCGCCATTGCCCGCGCCTACGGCGTGACGTGGAGCCGGATCGTCGCGGCGAACCACCTCAAGCCGCCGTACACGATCGAGATCGGCGACCGCCTTCTCCTGCCGAGCGCCAAGCAGGTCGCGGCGATGTCGGTCGAGGAGCGTGCCAAGGCGTTCAGGATCGATATCGACGACCTGATTACCGGGGCCGAACCGGCGGGCGGCGACCCAGCGACTGCAGTCAGGCCGAGGCCGAGGCCGCGCCCCGCGACGTCACCGTCGAGCCGCCCTCCGGTCGCGCTCGCCAATGCGCCCGAGGCGCTGCCATCCGCTCCAAAGACGTCGGCGCCGAAACCTGCTGCGACGAGGCCAGCGGCGCGACCCGCCCCGACCGCGACTGCCGCACTCGCGCCGCTGCCCGCGCTGCCGACCGGGACGCCGGTCTTCGCGTGGCCGATTGAGGGGCGGGTCCTGTCGGGGTTCGGACCGAAGCCGGGCGGGCGCTACAATGACGGGATCAACCTCAAGGCCTCCCCCGGCACCGCCGTCCGCGCCGCCGCCGACGGGGTCGTGGCGTATGCCGGTGACGCGGTCGCGGGGTTCGGCAACCTCATCCTGATCAAGCACGCCGACGGCTGGGTCTCGGCGTACGGGCATAACGAGGCGCTGCTGGTCGCGCGCGGCGCGAAGGTGGCGAAGGGCGACGTCATCGCGCGGTCGGGGGCGACGGGAGCGGTCGACGAGCCGCAGCTGCATTTCGAACTGCGGCGGGGGCGGGCGGCGACGGATCCGGTCAAGCTGCTGCCGCCGCGGTCGTAGCTTCTTAATCCTCCCTCGCTCTTGCGGGGGAGGGGGACCATCGCCCTTGCGATGGTGGAGGGGGCCTCGCGCAACGTATTGAGCAAAGCGCCTTACACTCTAAACACTCAGCGCAGAGCGCCCCCTCCACCACGCCTGAAGCGGCGCGGTCCCCTTCCCCCGCAAGAGCGAGGGAGGATTTTACGGGGCGGTCACTTTCCCCTACAGGCCCCCACAATGACCCTCATCCTCGAACCCGCCCCCAAGATCGGCATGGTCTCGCTCGGCTGCCCCAAGGCGCTGGTCGATTCCGAGCGCATCCTGACCCAGCTCCGCAGCGACGGCTACCTTATGTCCCCCGACTATGCCGGGGCCGACGTCGTGCTGGTCAATACCTGCGGCTTCCTCGACAGCGCCAAGGCCGAGAGCCTCGCCGCGATCGGGGAGGCGATCGCCGAGAACGGGCGGGTCATCGTCACCGGCTGCTTGGGCCACGAGGCCGAGATGATCCGCGCGGCGCACCCCAAGGTCCTCGCCGTGACCGGGCCGCAGCAATATGCCGACGTCGTCGCCGCGGTCCACGCCGCCGCGCCGGTCGCGCCGTCGGTGTATCTCGACCTCGTTCCCGACATCGGGCTCAAGCTGACCCCGCGCCACTACAGCTACCTCAAGATTTCAGAGGGCTGCAACCACCGCTGCAAGTTCTGCATCATCCCGTCGATCCGCGGCGACCTCGTCAGCCGCCCGGCGAATGCGGTCGTCCGCGAGGCGGAAAAGCTCGTCGCGGGCGGCACGAAGGAGCTGCTCGTCATCAGCCAGGACACGAGCGCCTACGGCGTCGACATCGGCCACGCTGAATCGATGCTCAATGGCCGCCCGATCCGCGCCCATGTCGTCGACCTCGCGCGTGCGCTCGGGGCGACCGGCGCGTGGGTCCGGCTGCATTACATCTACCCGTATCCGCACGTCGATAACCTGATCCCGCTGATGGCCGAGGGGCTGGTGCTGCCGTACCTCGACATCCCGTTCCAGCACGCCTCGCCGAGCGTTCTCAAGGCGATGCGACGTCCGGCGAACGAGGCGAAGGTGCTCGACCGTATCCGGCGGTGGCGGAGCGTCCAGCCCGATCTCGCGCTGCGCTCGACCTTCATCGTCGGCTTCCCCGGCGAGACCGAGGCCGATTTCCGATACCTGCTCGACTGGCTGACCGAGGCGCAGATCGACCGCGCCGGGTGCTTCAAATACGAGGCGGTCGCGGGTGCGGCGGCGAACGATCTTCCCGGCGCGGTCCCCGAGGCGGTCAAGGACGACCGCTGGCACCGCTTCATGGCGCACCAGTCGGCGATCAGCGAAGCGCGGCTCGCGGCGAAGATCGGCCGCACCCTCGACGTCCTGATCGACGCGGTCGACGACGAAGGCGGAGCCTCGGGCCGCTCGAAGTACGACGCCCCCGAGATCGACGGCGAGGTCCACCTGCGCGACGCCGGCGGCCTCGCGGCAGGCGACATTGTCTCGGTCAGGATCGAGGATGCCGACGAGGTCGACCTGTACGGCGTGCCGGTCTAGCCTGACACCGGGACGCCGGCGACGGCCCGGCGCGACGCGGCGGCAGCGTTGTCGGCGGCCGCCTGGTCGCGGCGCTGCGGCACGACGCAGACCGTGTCGCCCTCGCGCGCCGCGCGCCAGACATAGCCGTTGATGCACGTCATCGGGCCGTACGGGCCGGTCGGGTCGCGGCGTTCGGCGGCACGGGCGTTGTCGGCGGCGGCGTCGTCGCGCACCTGCGGCTCGACGCAGACGCGGTCGCCGCCGAACGCGCCGCGCCAGACGTACGGCTCGCGGCAGGCCGCCGCGAGGTAGCGCCGCCGCCGCTCCGCGTTCGCCGCCTCGACCTCCGGCGGGAGGGCCGCGTCCGGCGGCGGCACCGGGACGGCGACCGGCGCGACCGGCTGCAATTCCCGGTTACACACGGTCGTCAGCGCCGCAATCGTCGCGGCGCGGCCGGACGGATTCTGCCTCACCTGCTCGAGCGCCCGGCAGGCGGCTGGGTTGCTAGTCGCCGGCCCCGCAGTGACGGCGGGATGCGCGACGACTTGCGGCTTCTGCGGCGGGTGGCGCAGCGGCGGCGCGGCCGAGTTGGGGTCGGCCACCCGGGTATTCGGCTCCGCGGTCAGGCCGCTGACGCTGACCCCCGCCTCCTGGGGTTGCGGCTGCGGCGGCGGGCTCGTGCAGATGTCGATCCAGTCGCGGACGGCGCGCTCCTGCTGCGGCGGCAGCGAATAATCCGCGCGGAGCTGCTGGAACGGCGCGGCGTTGCTCTTGAGGTGCGGGTGGAGCTTGCACGACGACCCCGCGACGATCAGCTCGGCGCTATAGTTACGCCCGTTGGCGGCGAGATAGGCATTGGCGAGGGCCAGCGCCGCGCGCCACTGGTGATTGTCGAACTGGGTATAGGCCCGGCCGAGATCCTGCGCTGGCGTCGCGGCGGCGATCGTTGGAGCGATGAGCGTGGCGGTTAGCAGCGCAGTGACGAGCAGCGGGCGGTTCATCGCGGCACTCCCTGATCGGCGGCGGGACGGAGCTTGATGTCGGGAAGATGCGCCGGATCGGCGGCTTCGGTCGGTGCTGCGTCGTCGGCTGCGGCGGCGTCGACCCGCCCGAAATAGACCGCGGCGTCGTGGACGTCGGCGGTCACCGGCATGACCAGCGAGATGCCGATCAGGACGGTGCCGAGGATGGCCATTACGATTCCGGGCGACGCGCTCTTAACGCTCAGCGTCGCCCCGCTCGCCGCGCCGGCGATCTCGCTTTCAGGCGCGTCGAGCTTGCCGAGGACGAACGCCGCGCCGACCATCGCAAGGATCATGCCCGTCAGGAAGCCCATCAGCCGGGTCCATAGCCGCAGCGACATGATCGCGCTGGCGACGCGGTAACGGCGCGAGATCAGCTCGCGTTCGAGCCCGAAATTCGCCTCGGTGCTGGCGAGCTGCTGCTGGTCGCGCCATGTCGTCGGCTCGATTCCCTGCCGCGTCCACGGCACCGCGAGCTGGGCCGGCGGTGGTTCCTGGAGCGTTGCCTCGATCGACGAGAAGCGGACGAGCATGACGACGGCGAAGAACACGGCGGTGACGACGACCGCGCCTGCCATCAGCGGCGCCATTCGGTTCTGCCAGCGCTGATCGGTCGACGAAACCATCGCACCCCCACACCTGCGACACTATAGCCGATCGGCTTCGCGGGCAAAAGGCGGATGACGGGCGCATCGGCCTGTGCAACCGCGAAATTTCGCTGTTCCCGCAGGTGCGCCGCGGGTTAGCGTGTCCCCATGATTTACCTTGTTCTCACGATTTCCGGCTGCGATCGCGGCGTGATCCGATGACCGACTTCGCGGCATTGCTCGTCGCCGATTCGGGGCAGCCGGCGCGGACGATCACCCTCCTCGATTCGGCGGGGATGCCGGCGTGGCTGGCGGCGGCGGACGACCGGGCGCGGGTCGCGGTCGACGCGGCGGGCTTCGTCGGCGGTGCGGGGGAGGTCGTGATCGTCGGCGGCGACGCGGCGGGCGACTGGTCGGTCCTCGTCGGCGTGTCCGACCGGCTCGATCCATGGGCGCTCGCGGCGGCGGCGGAGAAACTGCCGGCGGGGACCTATCGGCTCGACGCGGCACCGGGTCCGGCGGCGTTCGGCTGGCTGATGGCGCAGCATCGCTTCGACCGCTACCGCGCGGCAAAGGCTGCAGCGCCAAAGATCCTGCTGACCTCCGACGCCTCAGGCATCGACGCGATCGTCCGTCTCGCCGAAGCGACCGCGCTTGTCCGCGACCTCGTCGATACCCCGGCGGGTGACATGGACCCGCAAGCGCTCGCCGACGCGATTAAAGCCGAGGGCGACCGCTTCGGTGCGATCACGACGGTCATCGACGGCGATGCGCTGCGGACGGACTTCCCCGCGGTCCACGCCGTCGGGCGCGCGGCTGCGGTCGGGCCGCGGCTGGTCGACCTGACGTGGGGCGACCCGGCGCATCCCCGGCTGACGCTGGTCGGCAAGGGGGTGACCTTCGATTCGGGCGGGCTCGACATCAAGCCGGCGAGCGGCATGCGGCTGATGAAGAAGGACATGGGCGGGGCGGCGCACGCGCTGGCGCTTGCCCGGCTGGTGATGGGCGCAAACCTGCCCGTCCGGCTGCGGCTGATTGTCCCAGCGGTCGAGAACGCGATCTCGGGCAACGCCTTTCGCCCCGGCGACGTGCTGATGACGCGCGCCGGGATCACCGTCGAAATCGGCAATACCGACGCCGAGGGACGGCTGATCCTCGCCGACGCGCTGGCGCTGGCGCAGGAGGATGAGCCCGCCCTGCTGCTCGACATGGCGACGCTGACCGGCGCGGCGCGGGTCGCGCTCGGCCCCGACCTGCCGGCACTGTTTACCCACGACGACGCGCTCGCAGCAGCGCTCCTTGCGGGCGGCGTCGCGGCGTACGACCAGCTGTGGCGGATGCCGCTGTGGGCGCCCTATGCCGACATGCTCAAATCGGGCATCGCCGACATCGACAATTCGGGCGAGGGCGGGTTCGCCGGCTGCATCACCGCGGCGCTGTTCCTCGACCGCTTCGTCTCGCCCGCGACATCGTGGGCGCACATTGATTTGTTCGCGTGGAACCCGGCGGCGAAGCCCGGCCGGCCCAAGGGCGGGGCGGCCACCGGGCTCCGCGCGATGTGGTCGATGATCCTTACTCGTTTCGCCATTGACGATTTTGGTACACCTTCGTACTGATCATTAAAGAAATCATATCAGCGAGGAAACAACTACCCACCTCAAGCAGTTAAGGATGTTGACGCCCGCGCCGGAGACGGTGCGCCAAGTGCGAGGATTGCCCGATGAGTGCTGCCGCCGACCAAGAGATGACTGGGGAACCACTCGCCGCCTGGATGGGAACGTTGATCGACTATGTCCAGTCGGCGCGGCCCGATTTAACCAACCGTCAGATGGCCCTGCTGATGGTCGTCTACCTGCTCCCCGGGCCGCACACCGTCCGCGGGCTCGCGGCGCGCCTTCATGTTTCCAAACCGGTCGTGACGCGGGCGCTCAACACATTGGGTGCGCTCGGCTATCTGCGCCGGCAGAAGGACGACAGCGACCTGCGCAACATTTTCGTCGAGCAGACGCCGACAGGCCTTGCCTTCCTCGAGGAGTTCGCCGAACTCATCGAGCGGACGGAGGGGCATGACAACAAGCGCAACGGACGGCGGACCTCGCATTAGGCAGGCGCATCTGGCGGGGCCGTCGCGGCGGCTCGACCCGCGCATCAACGCCCTGCGGCCCGACCTCGCCGATATCGGCCTTGCCGGAATCGTCACCGCGCCCCGGTTTGCCGAGGGCGTCGTGATGCACGGCGTGGTCGCGTCGGCGATGCTGCGGACCGCCCCCGACGACACCGCCGTCGCCGTCAGCGCGTTGCTGTTCGGCGAGCAGTTTACCGCCTTCGACGTGGCGCACGGCTGGGTCTGGGGGCAGTGCGGGCACGATGCCTATGTCGGCTGGGTCCGGGCAACCGCGCTCAGGTCGGGCACCGGTACGCCGACCCACCGCGTCGTCGCCCCGACCGCCGCGATCTTCACCCGTCCCGACATCAAGACCCGCGTCCTCGGCGCACTCCCGCTCAACGCCCAGCTTGCCGCGGCGTCGGCCGGCGATGATTTCGTCGCGGCGGCGGGCGGCTTCGTCCATCGCCGCCATGTCCGGGCATTGCCGGAGGGCAACAAGGCGGGTGGCAGCGATGACGCAGTGAAGATCGCCCTCGGCTTCGTCGGCACGCCGTATGTCTGGGGCGGCCGCACCCGCGACGGCATCGACTGTTCGGGGCTGACGCAGGCGGTGCTTGCCGCCAGCGGGACCGCTTGCCCTCGTGATTCGGACCAGCAGCGCGATGCCTTTCCCGCGGTCGAACCCGCCTCCCGCCGGCGGGGCGACCTCGCGGTGTTTCCGGGGCATGTCGGCATCCTCGCCGATCCGCTGACGCTGGTTCACGCCAATGCCTATTGGATGGCGACCGTCGTCGAGCCGCTCGCAGAGGTTGCCGCGCGGATCGAACCGACCGGCTACCGCCGGCCAATGGTTGACGCGGGGTAATCTCAACCCCTTGTTCCGCCGGATGATCCTCGCTACAGGCCGCGTCGGGGCGGTTTCGAATAGCGTAATGCGTTCCAGGCGGGAGTCTAAGGTCGATGCCAGGGTCACCGACGGATCAGATCGCCGCTACCTTGTCGCCGCCTGACACACGCTATGTGCCGTCACCCGACGAAGCGTTCATGAATCCGCGCCAGCTTGCCTATTTCCAGCGCAAGCTGCTCGACTGGCGCGAGGCGATCCTCGCCGAGGCGCGCGAGACGCTCGCCACGCTCCAGGTCGAATCGCTGCGCGAGCCCGACGTCACCGACCGCGCCGCGACCGAGACCGACTGGTCGATCGAACTCCGCACCCGCGACCGGCAACGCAAGCTGATCTCCAAGATCGAGGCGGCGCTGCGCCGGATCGACACCGGCGAGTATGGCTGGTGCGAGGTCAGCGGTGAGCCGATCTCGCTCCAGCGGCTCGAGGCGCGCCCGATCGCGACGATGACGCTCGAAGCTCAGGAGCGCCACGAACGCGCCGAGCGCGTCACCCGCGACGAGTAGCTACGCCGGTTGGGATAACTGCTCCTTCAGGCGCAGCTTTTCCTTTTTCAGCTTGGCCATCCGCAATGTGTCGGGGTGAGGAGCGTGCGCCTCCCGGGCGAGCTCGGCTTCGAGTGAAGCATGCTTGGTCGACAGCGATGCGCGGTGGACATTGGTCATGTCGTTCCCTTCGACTGGCGGTTGGGGAACTGAGACAATCACGGAGCCGGGAAAAAGTCGCATGGTTTTTCATGGTTAGCGCCGGGTCGCGTGATCTTGACGGCGGACCGCGTGCGCCTACCAGCGGTAGATAGCGGGGGCCGCGACGTGGCAAGCTGCTATGGTCGGCCAGCACGACTCGAGGCGCGGAAGGACAGCGAGTGGACGAGGTCGAACTCCAGGCGCGGCTCCATACGCTCACGCAGGAACATCGCGACCTCGACGCCGCCATCGACGCCTTGCGCGGGCTCGCGGGGCACGACCAGATCCAGCTGGCGCGGCTCAAAAAACGCAAGCTGCGGCTGCGCGACGAGATCGCCGTGGTCCACGACTGGCTAGTCCCCGATATCATCGCCTGACGCCGCTCAGGTCCGGGCGATCGAGCGTGCGCGCTCCCCGCCGCGGCTTGCGTGAAGGGCGTTCGCCAGGCCATTATTCCAAATGGCCGGGGTTCATCGCTCCCGCCTGCTGCGAAGGGGGAGCGCAACGTGGCACGAAGCGGGTCGGCGTATATCTTCTTCCTTGCCGGCTTTGCGGCGATCATCGCCGGCTTCTGGCCGACCTTCTACGGCGACCCGGCGAGCAATGACGTCTGGCACACCCTCCACGGCATCGCCTCGACGCTGTGGGTCGTCCTGCTCGTCGTCCAGTCGCTGCTGATCGGCCGCCGCAACCATCGCCTGCACGAGCGGCTCGGCTGGCTGTCGCTGGGCCTGTTCGCGGTCCTGTTGGCGACCAGCGGCTATATGGTCTGGGTCGAACTGGTCGGGGTCGAGCCATTTCCGCGCGACCTGCGGCTCAGCCTCGTCTTCCTCGACATCATGCTGCTGCTGCTGTTCGTCGCGACGTACGGCGTCGGCCTCGCCTATCGCCGGCAGCCGCGAGTGCATGCGCGCCTGATGGGGTCGACGATTTTGATTGGGCTCGGGCCGGCGCTCGGACGGTTGTACGGCGAGCATATTCCGGCGCTCCATGGCCTCGCCGGTGCCCTGCCGTGGACGTTCTGGACACTCGAGGGCGTCCTCGTGGTCGCGATCGTGCTCGACCTGCGCCGGAGCCGGCTGCCGGGGCCATTCCCGGCGATGCTCGCTGCCTTCATCGCGATCCAGATCGGGACCGACTGGGCGACCGGGCCGACGTTCGCCGCGCTCGCCAGAACTGCCGGCGCACCGATCTGAGCAACGAAAACGGGGCCGGTCGCCCGGCCCCGTTCGTCGTCTTCACATGATCGCGCTGCTTACGCGGCGAGCTTCGCCGGCTCGGCCTGGGCGTCGATCGCCGGCTGGGTCGCGGCGACATCGCCGATCTCGACCTTGCGCGGCTTCTTGTGCTCGGGGATCTCGCGGACGAGATCGATGTTGAGCAGGCCGTCGGCGTAGCTGGCGTTGGTCACCTTGATCGTGTCCGCCAGCTGAAAGCGGCGCTCGAAGGCGCGCTTGGCGATCCCGCGGTGGAGATACTGGCGCTCGGGCGACGCGGCTTCCTCGGACGCGTTGCCGGTGACGATCAGGGTGTTCTCCTGGACGGTCAGGTCGAGTTCGTTGCGCGCGAAGCCTGCAACCGCCATCGCGACGCGGTAGCTGCCGTCGCCGGTCTTCTCGATGTTGTACGGGGGGTAGCCGTTGTCGCTGGCATCGCCGCGCGAGGCGAGGTCGACGAGCCGGTTGAGGTTCTCGAAGCCGACCGAGGCGCGGAGCAGCGGCGAAATATCGAAGGTACGCATGGTCATCCTTTCAGCAAAGCAATGATCCTCCCGCCCGATGGGCCGGGAAGCGTCGCCCCCCGATTGGCGAGGCGACACCCGGAATCTGGTGAGCGGCCGCGGGACTTCAAGGGCCGGTGAAAGCGTGGCATGCTCAAAAATATGGAGCCGGCGGAAACTTTATATGCCGAGGCGATGACGCTCGCGGCGGCGGCCCGCGCGTATTTCGACCCCGGCGGCGATGGCGACGCGGCGCGCGCCAGGCTGCGCCCCGCCAGCCGCCTCGCGGTCGCGACCGAGTCGCTGCGGGTGACGTCGCGGTTGCTCGAGATCGTCAGCGCGCTGATCGTCCGCAAGGCGGGGGGCACGCCGCCCGAGCGCCCGCGTGACTTCGCGCCCGTCCCCGAGCGCATGGGCGGCCCCGGGCGCGTCATCGTCGCGGCCGTCCGCGACCTGTATATGAGGACCTTCGCCGAATGACCCCGCGCTTCCACCTCGCCTTCCCGGTCGACGACCTCGCCGCCGCGCGCGCGTTCTACGGCGATGCGCTCGGCTGCGGCGAGGGGCGGTCGGCGGCAACGTGGGTCGACTTCGACTTCCACGGCCACCAGCTCGTCGCGCATCTCGCCCCTGGTGCGGCGCTCCACCGAAACGCGGTCGACGGCGACGCGGTGCCGGTGCCGCACTTCGGGCTGGTTCTCGGCTGGAGCGAGTGGGAGGGCCTGCGCGACCGCCTCGTCGCGGCGGGGCAGCGCTTCGAGATCGAGCCGCACATCCGCTTCGCCGGGCAGGCGGGCGAGCAGGCGACGATGTTCCTGTTCGATCCGGCGGGCAACGCGCTCGAGTTCAAGGCGTTCAAGGACATCGGGCAGCTGTTCGCCCGATAAAGCGGGGTCGTCCGGTTATTTGTCATCCCGGCGAAGGCCGGGAC